>DATHKS010000364.1:0-5978 GCA_035488975.1 Chitinophagaceae bacterium
GAGCCATTTGTGCTCCATCCTGACGGTTTTCAGGAGCCTGGGAAGCTGGAAAAGTAGCGTTTTCCACAGGCCTTTTTTGGATCGGGAAAGGTTTACCCGGTAGCCCTTTAGCCCTAAAAAGGGCAGGTTCGGAAATTCACTTCGGAGTAATTCTTCCTGCGCCCCGCTACCCGCGATCCATACGTCCACTTCCTGGCGGATAAGCTCATAAATTACAGGAATACAGCGTGTAGCGTGTCCAAGCCCCCAGTCGAGGGGGGCCACGAGTATGCGGAGTTTACGATCGTCCTTTTGCCCGGGAAGATGATCCATGTTAATATTTATCATTTTTGGTCCGGTGGCATACTAATTTGTTTGTAAAATAGTTCTAATTTAGAATTTCCAAGTATGAAGAAAATTAATAAAATATCGTTGTTGCTTTTGCTGGCAGGCATGCTGGTTCTCTCTTCCTGTAGCCGGAACTATTATTCAGGCACGGGCAAGGGCAGTAATTGTGGATGTCCCAGTCATAAAGGAATGTCGGGCTATTAAACGTGTTGGGCGATGAAACTGCCGAATCGAAACCTGTTAGTGTTATTGAAGAATGAATTTATGAGTCAGCAGGCCATAGAACAGGAAGTGGAATGCTTGAATGATATGCTCCACCAGGCCGAATCCGACGAACAATTCTGCATGGTCCATGAACTCGTGGACCGCAACAAGATCACTTCAAAATCTGCCAAACTCCTCAAGGCTATCCGCTTCAGTGAACTGAGGCCGTTCATATTCCTTATCAACAAGAACTGATCAATTACCTCTCCCGCAGATCTCGCGGATTTTATAAAAAGATCAGGGCATCTCGGTTACTCTCATCTTCCCGATTCCATGGATCCGGTCAACGCAAATCTGTATTTTTATATGATAAGACCATGTATGGGAAAATTATATAGGAAAGGAGCGGTCGGGGCTTTACTCGACGAGAACTGCAGGTCGATACAAACCATCCTGACTCATGTGGTGAGTTCGGGCTATGGTTATGCCGTTTACATTCAAAATTCAAGAGGGGTTAACTCAATCCGGCCGGAAAAAAGATCTAATCCGACTGTGCAAGACTATATCAAAGACCTGGAAGAGATGTTCCGGTTCACGATAAATGTTTTTGAAAATATCGGGGACGATGAGTTGGAACAAGGCGATGATTCACATAAAATCCAAACGGGATGGGGTCAGCGCTATGATATCGAGCAATTGATGGAACACGCGATAGTGCATGTGTTGAGGCATAGGAGGCAGATTGAGAAATTCAATTTGGCAATTCGATAATGTGCCAATTAGCAAATTAGCCAATGTGCCAATGGACCTCGGATCAGTCAGACATTACTTATCGGAGCACGCCATAATTGGCACATTTACAAATTGGCACATTGGCTAATTATCAGATTGCCAAATTGCGCAGCGCTCCTCTCAACTTCCCAATCATCTCATCAATCTCTTCCTTCTTACACGTGCCCACGCTGAGCCTGTACCAGGCGGAGCTGCGATTGGCGCCAAATGCGTAGAAAGGAACCACGGCGAGTTTGGCCTCATTCAGGATATAGGCCGTCACTTCTCCCTGGTCCTTTATGGTAACACCGTCCCTGGTCTTCTTCCCCACCAGGTCTATCTGTATGGTGAGGTAGATCGCAGCCTCCGGTGCAATAGCATCGATAGGTAGTCCTTCTTTCTTCAGGCTCATCAGTCCCTCGTATATGCGATGCAACCGCTCTTCGATCTCTCCCTTGAAGCGTACGAGGTATTTGCGGATGGCCTCGTCGTTTTGAAGGTAGTGTGCCACCGCCTTTTGTTCCGCCATTGGAGCCCAGGCGCCGAGGTGAGTGAGGATGGCCTTCATTTTATTTATCACGACAGCCGGTCCAAAACTCCATCCTACGCGAACGCCTGTGGCGGCAAATACCTTGCTCACCGCATCGATGAAGATGGTATAGTCGCGCATCTCCGGGCGAAGCGAAACTGGATTGAAATGGCGGATATCGCCATATGTCAGGTGCCAGTACATCTGATCGTACATCACGAATAATTTCTTCTCGGAATCGCCACGGCGGTTATTCTCCTCGATCACCAGGTCGCAGATGGCGAGAAGGTCCTTTTCTTTAAACGTGGTCCCCGTTGGATTTTGCGGGGAACAAAGAGCCAGCAGCGTTGCATCTTTGATGAATGGCTTTATATCATCGGCAGAAGGCATGAAATTATTCTCCTTCTTTGCCTCCACAACCACATGTTGCCCTTCAACGAAGTGTGTGTAGTGATTGTTATTCCAACTGGGAACGGCATAGATGACCTTATCGCCCCTATCGCATACGGCACGGAAGAGGGCGTATATTAATGGCCGGCCGCCGGCAGCAACCAGCACTTCATTGAGGCCATAATCAAGGCCTTCCATTTTTTTGGTGAAGGAAAGGATCGACTCGCGCAGGTCTAGATTGCCTTCCGCGGCGGGGTAGTTGGTGAAATGTTTGCGATACGCTTCCACGATGGCATCCTCCAGCTCCCTCGGTATTGGAAATATCGAAGGATCGAAATCACCTACCGTGAAATTATAGATGCGCTCTCCCTGGCGGATCTTTTCTCTTATCTCACCTCCCAACTTTACGATCTCGGAGCCAATCAGTGTTTCGGACAGGTGGGATAGTTTCATAAAAAACAAATTTGATAGCGCTGTAAAAGTATGAAGAATGCGGGATTCAATTTAATTAGTAAATGTGCCAATTCGGCAATGTGCCAATGGTGCGTGCTATGCGACAACTCTGCCGGATTTAAAAAACACAAAGGATGTACAAGGAAAACAAAGACTTCTCACAGCACGCCATCATTGGCACATTTGCACATTGTCGAATTTTCAAATTTCTTCATTGTATTTCTTCTCCGCCTCCTTCGCCTTCTCGAAATCCAATACTACACCATTGATGCAATACCGCAGACCGGTTGGCGCCGGTCCATCGTTGAATACATGCCCCAGGTGGGATTTACAACGACCGCACTCCACCTCTGTCCTCTTCATGCCATGAGTATTATCGGGTGTATAGATAATGCTTCCTTTACTTATGGGCTCGTAAAAGCTCGGCCAGCCGCAACCGCTCTCGAATTTGGTATCGCTCCTGAACAAGGCATTCCCACAAACGGCGCAATAATAGGTGCCGATCTCATCGGAAGTCTCGTACTTGCTCGTCCAGGGACGCTCCGTTCCCTTCTGCCGCGCAATTTGAAACACCTCCTTCGGTAATATTTTTTCCCAATCCTGTTCGCTTACTTCGAGCTTCGACTTATCGGTATTGGAATAGAAGGGATTCTTTTGATTCGTGTTGTCCATATTGATTGTTTTATGGTGAGAATATCTCGAGAGCCGGTAATAACCTTTGAAGGAAATCCCGCCCATAGTATTACAAAAATATGACCAGCTTGTTTGAACGGATGCCGGCAATTCGATCATCGTGTTGTCTCCAATGCCTGGACTTTCATCGGCTCCATTCTCTTTTACGAATTTCAACCAAAACTTCTTTATGCTAAAGATTATTTAACCCCGGTGAGTTATATTTGTTTCTCACCAAGAGTATGCGGTTTATGTTCAATTTGATCCTGTTCGGTCCTCCAGGGAGTGGAAAAGGCACGCAGTCTGAGAAGCTGGTAGAGAAATATGGACTCATCCATCTTTCAACCGGGGATCTGTTGCGCAAGGAAAGACAACTTAAAACCCCTTTAGGTATTGAAGCACAGCAATTTATTGATAAGGGCCAGTTGGTCCCCGACGAGGTCGTTATTGGAATGATCAGTTCCGCTCTCGACAATAACCCCGATGCCCGGGGTTTCCTTTTCGACGGTTTCCCGAGGACGGAGGCACAGGCCGAGGCCCTCGATAAACTGCTCGCCCTGAAAAGGTCGGAGATCGGGCTTGTACTGTTCCTCGAAGTGAATGAAGAGGAACTGATCAAGCGACTGGTTCATCGCGGGAAGACCTCCGGCCGCACAGACGATGCCGACGAAGCCATCCAGCGGAAAAGACAGGAAGTATATAAGAATGAGACATTGCCCGTGGCCTCCCATTACTCCAAAGCAAAAAAAGTGGTGAATGTAAACGGCATCGGCGAGATCGACGAGATCTTCTCGAAGCTCGCGACGCATATAGATAAGAAGATGAGCAAAGCGGTTTGAAGACAGTAGTATAAAGAGACCAGGTATACAGCAATGATGAAACAAATTTCACAGATCATTGTACCCTTAGAGTACGAACGCGAACAATTTGCCACATGAGTTTTGAAAAAGAAAATTTTCTTCGAACTAAACTTATCGGTTATCTACAGCGACTCGATCCTGCTACCCCGCCGAAATGGGGGAAGATGAGTGTACAGCAGATGATCGAACACTATGCAGGCGATGCGGTGAGAGTCGCCAATGGCCGGCTGAAGATTGAGAATTTTCATACTCCCCCGGATAAACTGCCCCGCATGTACGAGTTCATGATGAGCGATAAGCCTTTCAAGGAAAATACCATCAACCCATTGTTGGAAAGTGAGCCGCGGCCGCTAAGGTTTGCGACTGTACAGGCCGCCATAGGAGCGCTGCAACAGGAACTCATTTACTTCTTCGAGGCATTCGAGAAGAACCATTCACTCGTTACGCGGAATCCATTCTTCGGTGACCTGAATTTCGAACAAAACGTGCAGCTGCTCCATAAGCATGCACTCCATCACCTTCGCCAGTTCGGCGTCTTACCTCCCGATGCTTAGAATTTGGTACGCAGGACAGAGTCCGCCTTTTGAATACCGCTCAATATATTTCCCTTCACGGCGGTGACCTTTTGTCTTTCTTCTTCGAGATATTTAGCCTGGGCCTTCAGATCATTCTTCATTGAATCCATATTGAATTCATTCATCCATTTGTCCATTGCAAACTCGGCATACTTCAGGTCTTTCAGAAGACTGTCGAGCCTGCCGGTGTACGGCGCAGCCGCCTGCCTGGCCTTCGCGGGAAGTTTGGAGATGGAATCGATCATCCCCTGTGTCTGCTGTTCGAGCTTCGTTAGCTTACCCATTTTTCCCATGGCGACATCGTGCCCGTTCATCACCTCATCCATGAGGCTATCGTTCAGGGTCTTTGGTTTATCGGAAAAGGCGGGACTTTTGGGAGCGTCGTTACAGGCAGATAATGCCGAAAGAGAGAGGGCAAAGGCTACTACAAAAATGCGGTTCATACAATATGGTTTTTGAAGAAATGCAAAGATAGACGGTCGCGGAGTTTTTCTTAATCGAAATATTACTCCCGGGAATGAGAATATGGGGTAATGCCCGAGACCGGTGTTTGAATCCCAAACCATGGAGCTTTGGTTTTTGAACTAATTTTACGCCTCATTCAAACGATGGCCCTTATGAATAAGCTTGGGAATTATGTTACGGGAAAATGGATAACGGGAGATGGCGATGGTCAGCTTTTGCGCAATGCCGTCAATGGCAATGTGATCGGCGCCGCCTCAACCAAGGGCCTGGATTTTCAGCGGGTGCTGGACTATGGCCGGAGGGTTGGCAACCCGGCGCTGAGAAAAATGACCTTTCACCAGCGGGGCAATATGCTCAAGGCGCTCGCACTTCATTTGAGGGAGCATCTTGAGAAATTTTATTCGATCAGTTACCAGACCGGCGCCACGCGCGCCGACAGCTGGGTGGATATAGAAGGCGGTATTGGAAACCTGTTTGCAAATGCATCACTACGGCGGAAGCTTCCCGATGAATCCTATTGCATAGATGGGGAGAGCCACATGCTGGGCAAGAAGAATACATTCATGGGAATGCATATCCTGGTGCCGAAGGAAGGTGTGGCCGTTCATATCAATGCCTTCAACTTCCCGGTCTGGGGAATGCTGGAAAAGATAGCGGTCAATCTTCTCGCGGGTATGCCGGCTGTAGTGAAGCCAGCAACCGTCACCTCGTACCTCACGGAAGCTGTAGTAA
>DATHKS010000365.1:0-9482 GCA_035488975.1 Chitinophagaceae bacterium
ATCTCTACGAAGGAGTTTACGCCACCAAATTCGACAAGCGGAACTTCAGCCGGAAGGTACTTTCAACCAACCTCCTCGTGAAGCAGAAGGACAAGGACAGGGAGGGATCGAAGAAGGGAGCTTACTATTACAAGCTGAATAGTAAAAATTATAAGGCGGACTTCCAGGCTTTTTTGAATATCATTCCCAATCCACATCTTCTATAGGAGGCGGTGGGAGAAGGAATTGGGAATTAGTCTTCATTCGAAGATTCGGTCCCGACCTCGTCTACCTGCATTTTATCGCCTTGCCGTTCTTACCGGCAAAAAATAAACCGGGAAGGGTTCACGATTTTTTGAAGAGGAATATTTTGTGAATGATCGGATGATTTGGGTGCTTGTCCCGTAGGGACATTTGGTCGGTAGAAAATAAAAAAGGAGGAATCTCCCGCGTTCCTTCGGAACGCCTGACAAGCTGGTCAAAATTAGTGAGAGCCGAAGAAGATCGATGCCCCATACCAATCGTCCGGTTTATTATCCGGAAACCCAATCAGGCGTTCCGAAGGAACGCGAAACCCCTACGCCGACAAATTTTTCTACCAACCAAATGTCCCTACGGGACATGCTGCAGCAGAACGATAAGTGTGAATGCATTTCTTCCTGCCTTACCGTTCTTACCGGTTACATTTTTTGCCGGTAAGGACGGTAAGGCGGGAAGGAAATACGGCTTTTTTTGAATTGAGTAAAGATCGTTGAGAAAGGTTAGGGTTTGCCCTCACAACACCACACCCACGCGCAAGGCTTTCAACCCAAACACACCCTGCAATTCTTCCAGGTCGAGATACTCGAGATCATTTTCCAGCACTTTTTCATCCTGGAGAAAACGAATATAGGAGATGTATTCATCTGCTTCGCGCTGGTTGAAATAGACGAAGGCGATCTTACCGGGTTGGGTGAGCCGTTCGCTGCTATCGCGGACATGCACCTTATCGATCCTCTTCTTTACAATGTGATAACGGATATTGTACGCCCCTTCCACATCGAATCGCTTCTCATCCTTGCGAAACCGGATATTTATCGGGTGCGAATGAATGAAGATCAGTTGGGTGGTTTCTATCTTCCGCTGCATCTGTTCGCGGAGCGATTGTGAAAATCTCGCGATCGAAGCCATCGATCTCACCTGTAATAGCCGGAGGTTCTTAAGATAAATATCATTGAATGGCTTTGACGGCGCTATGGACTGCCCGATATAGATATCGTATTCCACGCCATCGGTCCTGAATTTTTCGAAGTAAGAAGGATACGCCTTTTGTATCTCTTCCTTCATCGTCTCCAGGTAGGTATTAACGGCGGAGATCACAATGTTCATTGATCTTTCCAGTTGTCGCCGGCTTTCATTGGCCACACCGTCGTTCTCGTCGATGGCCTTGAAGTATTCCCCTACGATCGAAACATACTCCTGGTGGCTTTCCGTGAACTGGAGCAGGAAGGGCGTAATATCGTTCTCCAGAAAATCATTCAATTCCACTTCGCGGGTGAAGCCCGTGGAACGCGAGATGCGTTCCAGCCATTTCTGCACCTGGAAGATCTTCTCATCTATAAGTCCGAAGCCCGACCGGGCCTTCAATTGCTGAAGCACTTCGATCAGGATGCGAAACTGAACCTGCAGATCCTGGTAAAGTGCCGCGTTTCTTTCTATGGTTGAGTTGCGGATATCGATGGCGCCGTAGAGAGGATACACGTGCTCGAATTCTATATCCTCTATCTCGGCATTCACATTGGGTTCGGCAGCATCCCGGATACTATGCCAGGCCACTTCGTTGAATTTCCATTGTACGGAAGGCTGGATAGAGGTGAATTTTTCCTTGATCACGCGGTCGATCCTGCCATCGAACTCATCCGTGGAATTCTTGAGAAGCTGGGAGAGCAAAGGAATGACGGGATCGAGCCGCGCCAGGATATCTTCACTCAACATATCTTTCTTCGTGGAATATACCTCGAGCACGCCTGCCACCGTATCGTTGAAGAAGACAGGCAGCAATGCATACCCTTCCACACCATGGCTCTTCAACACTTTTAGATACGTATGCTTCTGTTCACCTTCCTTCGTGATCTGTGGGTAGAAGACGGTCTTGGGATTCTTGAAATATTCCTCCGCCATGGAAAAATACACTTGTTCCGCAACGCCCATTTCCTGTGAGGCACGAACCAGTTTACTATTCAAACAAAGGTTGTTGTTAAAAACAAGTTTATCATTCACCTTTATTAACGGCAAGAGGCCGAATTCTATATCCTTGGTCCCGAGAAGCGCCTTCAACGATTCGATGACATTCCCATGATACCGTTCTTCATTGACCGACGAATGTCTCAGGATCACATTTCTTATCTTCTCGAGAGCATACTGCGAGGTAACATCGGTGAGATTGGCGATGCCGAACCCTTCGAAACGGAACATATCGAGCGGCAATAATTCCTCCAGGATGGGTATCAGTTCGCTCCGGTCGCTGTGCCCGGCCTTAAGTGCATTGATGTCCAATGGGGGAAGCGGTCGCAGGGGCTTTATATCGATGAACCGCATGTCGAGGGTCAGCTTATAATATTGTTCAAGCCCCGACTCTTCACTCTCGAGAGTATGGATCACTTCACGGTTGAAGAAAGAGGGTATGTTGTAGGCCTTCTCCAGCACCATCGAATAAGTAAACTCCAATTGGTTCTTCCTGATCTCCGCAACGTCTTTCGAGGCAATGCTCTTACGCAAAGCGCCGGACTTGACATTTGTAACAAGATTGTAATATGCATTCGTGCCGTAGAAGATGATCGGCTTCAAAGGCATGGAAAGCGCCCATTGCTGCGACTCCTCATTCTCGATAATGGGCGATAGTGTCGTATAGATGAGCTGTAGAAGCGCTGAATAGTCGGCCACTTTCTCTATCTCGATAGGCTGCAATAGTTCAGGGTGCTGTTCGTATTGTTCTATGACAAAAGAAAAGAAACGCCCTTTGATCGAGCTGGTCTCCTGCCTTCTCTTCTTCAGGTAATCGATAAAGGGCCGAAAACTTAGAATGGTCTCCGGCATATGGTCCATCATGACCGGGCGGGCCATATTGAGTATAGCTGTCTGCATAATTTTAAAATCGCAATCCCAATGTGAAATACGGGTACCAACCCTCGGAAGAGTTTCCCATCACAAAGCTAAATGCAATCATGGACGCAGGCGCAAAATAGATACCAGCTCCTGTACCATTATGCCATTTGCCGGAATTGTCATGATTTTCCCAAACGCGCCCTATATCCCAAAATCCGGTGATGCCAAACTGACCGGGCAGTATATAGCTCGCGACATCGGCCAGCTTGATCCGCAATTCAAGGTTATTATACAAACTATGCTGACCAGCAAACCGGTATTGCCGGTAGCCCAGCAGGTTTTCCTGGCCGCCAATGAAAGCGGATTGGTAAAAGGCCGTTTTTCCGAGAGTGATCGTACCACCAAAACGTTCGGCGAGCACAATTGTTGACTTCGGGTTCAAACTTTTATACAGCGCCACCTGCGGAATCAGCTGAGCGAAGGCCCTTGAATAATCATTGAGACCTTTGTATGCCTGCAGCCTGATATTGATATAACTGCCCCATTGCGGGATGATCTTGCTATTTCTCTTATCGCTGGTATACTCCACCGCTCCTCCAAGATGCCATTTGTCCTTTTCAACGATGGCGCTATCGTAGGATCCGATGAGTGAAGGGTTGCTGATGAAGCGACCGGCATTCTCATCCTTATCGAAGCTGTAATAATATACCGAGGGACCGATGCTGACCGACGATCCCTTACTGCCACGCCAGCGGAACGCGGGATCCAGTTGATACGTACTGAAACGGGCGCGGTAGAACCGTTTAAAGTCAACCGTCTTCGAGAAGACCGATTCATTGCCGCGTCCGAAGAAGTTGATCGTATTATCCGGCGCCTTCGCAAGCGCCCGCACCACGAAATCCATTTTCCTGGAAATGTGCAGCCATTCTCCTTTGTATTCGATGCGATAGGCGCGGGTAGAAAATGAATGATTTGCCATGAACGTATGCACACTCGCATAGGGGAATTTCCTGAAGCCTTCCTGTTTCGTGAATTTAAATCCTCCACCCAGGATAAACCCATCGTCGATATTCAGTCCGACATTGATCAGGGGCTGCCACACGTTGTTGAGGTTCACCGCGGCGAAGGAAGTGTTCGCACTGTCATTGGAGATATGTTTGTTGAGCCGCGATGAATTCCCGGAATACACTGAAGCATTTTCTCTGTCATAAACCGAGACCTTCCTTTTGGATGCAACAACATTATAATCCTTCGCCTCCTCTCCACCAATGATCCGTAGCCGGATGTGGGAAGATGGGTTATTTATAATGATGCTATCATGACCATTCCTGACATACAATCTAATTTCCTTCGTCAATCCCTTCTCAAAGGTCTTATCCATCAATGTTCCCTTTACCTCTCCCTCCTTGCTCAACTTGGAAGCCTTTACCCTCATATCTCCATTAGGCAATCCCTCTATCGATACCAGCTCGTTCTTGTCGGAGAATTGAACATCGGCGATCTTCTGAATGAATTTATAGTAATGATCGAATGCAGCAGGCAGGCGATCACGGCGTGATCTTAATTTCTCCAGGAGTTCATCATGACGAAGATCATAGGATGCCTTCGGCAAACGACGCAATCCCGCCTCCAGTACCGAATCCGTGACCTCGCCTTTGAACTTCGCTGCCTCTTTAGTCCATTCTTCGCGGCTGAATTGAAAGCCCGGATATGCATTAACGAATCCCGTTTTAAACAGCAACCACTTGCTATGTCCCAGCCTGCCATCGAAGTCCCTCAGGGTTGGGAGGACATACTCCCTCGAAACGATCTTCGGGATGATGCCCCGGGTAAGATGAAAGACCTGGTCGCGGTCGCGCGGAATGGCTACGTAGTTCTTTTCCTTCCCCTTCTCCTCATCATACCAGCGCCACTGATCCTCATGACGATCCCAATCTCCTATCAGCATATCGAGCATGCGTGCGCGTAGCATTTCCCTTCCATCGAGTGTATTATCATTATCCTTCTGGAGGTTCGCCTTCAGCTTCGCAGTGTTATCCGATTTACCGAGCGGTTCACGCTCTTCTACCAGTGCTATCATGTTGGCGAAGGTCCGGCCATAGATGCCGAGAGCGGTATCGGGCGCAATTACGCCGATCACCGGGTTGGCATGGGCCACCTTAACGGCTTCCGCAATGGGAGGAACGATCAATGCACTGAATGGATGCTGTGCACTCACTGCATCATCCAGCCAGGTGTGCGCAAAGGTCTCCCGCAATGCGTCGGGAAGGAGCGCATCGACATCCTTCTCTACACTCCTTATCACCCATTCCCTGCCCTGCTTATCTTCCAGCCGCAGCGATTTCGATTGCATGCCGCCTCCCAGTTCCACTGGATGAAGACCGCCATTGATCTCCGAGATACGGATCACGGGCAGGGTAGTCTTCGCCGCCCATTCCTTCCGGTAATTCTCACCGAAGAATTTGCGATGTGTTGAGCCGTGTTTGTCGTATGAGGGATGAACCTGCACTACTACGCTATCGCCGGTAATGGAAGTTCCACTCCATGCCCCTTCCGGTTTGACAGCTGTATAGGGAATCGAATAGGTGAATGCCTGCCTGATGGTATCATTTGTATAGATATAGTAAGTGAATCTTACCGAATTGTCGGTCAGCTCATCGGCGGTCACATAGCCCTGTGTTGCATCCGCAAACAATGAATATCTTCCCTTGCTGGCGCTGGTGTGCTTTGCGCCGGCGCCGCTGACTACCTGTGTTTCCTTACCACGGATGAATTGAAGGCCGTGTTCATGTCCCGCTACATGCACCAGGTTGGGGAAAGTTCCGAAAACCCCATCGATGCTCTTGATCATGTTCCGGTAGAGTGGATGCCGCAGGTCTTCGGGATTGGTAAACGTAGAGCGGAGAAAAGGGTAGAGTGAGCCGATGACGGGCAAAGGAATATACAGGTTCTTGTTCACGACCGTCAATGGAAAGAGATGATCCTTCCAGGTGAATCGCCCTCCGTGTATGCCATAACTCTGGAATGGATGGTGGGAGGCCAGCAGTATGGTCTTATCGCGGTTCCTGTACTGGAGTTCACCGAACCGTGCAAGAATATCCTTTATCGATCTGCAGAGACAGTCACCGTCGGGATTGAATTTGTCGAAAGGAAAAACCCACCACTCGCTGTCGAAGGCAATGACAACGAGTTTATCGGTCAAAGGAATTTCAACCGGGTCGGGGCAACCATTCGCGGGCACTAATTTTAGAAGCGAATCACCTTGTGCGGCGAGGAACTGACCCTGTCGTGTTATTTTATCCAGGCCGTTGACGCCTGACTTATCCCAGTCATGATTTCCCGGAACAAAATATACTGGTGCTCCCTTGGCGCGCATGGGCACATACTGCGAGCGGAGTATATCCTCGTCCCTGGCTACATCCTTCCCGCCGGGCAGACTCATCCCGCGGGGGTAGACGTTGTCACCGAGGTATATCACGGTCGTTTTTCCCTGCAGTATATGTGCCGCTGCATGACCGAGCGACTTCTGCTGGTAAGCATTCATCTCACCTGCATCACCGATAAAAATAACGCGGTAGCGGATGCTGTCCTGGGCATAGCAGGACCTCATCATCCCGATTAAGACGATAATTGATACAAGATGTTTCATGCAGTAGTATTAAGGTTTTTTCAAGCGGAAAAACTTCATGATGTCCCCTGGGTTGAGATCGTCGCCTTCATTGGATATATACAGATTACCGGCCTCGTCGAAACAAATTCCTTCCGGTTGGTTAAAGGTATTACCATTCAGCGGGCAAACTTCCCTGATTTTCCAGTTGCTGTCGGCCACAACAAGCAATCCGTTTACCGCAGAGATAATATACCATTCGTTCGTAACCGGGTTTTTGGCGATGCCGGAAGGCCTGAACCCCCGTTTTACCTTACCGGTAAATGCCTTGATCTCCTTCACGTCTATCTGGAAGGTCCCGGTTACGTACATCGAGTCGCCCGTCTGGATTATATAGCCGGAGATGCTGGTCTTCGACCTGTCTTCCGTGCAATTCTTACAGATAACATATAGCTTGCCGCTGGCATCATCTCCATACATTCCCTCATACTCACCCTCGGGAAGGAGGTTCTTCCATTCTTCCACGCTGTCGATCTCTGCATACTTGGCATCGGCAAAGGGGAATGAAAAGAAAATGCCGTTACTCTTCAGCACTACCACCCTGTCGGGTAATACCGCGAGGTCTTCATAGTCCCCACTCTTGCCAAATTTTCCATTCACCTGTTTCTTGACCCCCCAGGCCACACGGAACAGGCGGCCCTGCTCATCCTGGATGGCATAGACCGTATCGTTCTTCTTATTGTGAAATGAAATGCCGGAGATCTCAAGCAGGCTTTCCGGCATGATGAATTTTTCGGGCATCGTGAGATCGTAGCCTTTCGGATTTGTAAATTCCCTGTCTGACGAACCGCATCCCTGGAGCAGGAAAGCGGTGAACATCGTGATCAACACACAAGCGACAACAGCGCCGCCACGATTGAAATTATTTCTCTTCATTGGTTAAAGGTTTAGTACCGGATAACAGTTCATAGATCCGTTCCTGCGCGCGTACGCGGGGACCCTGCTCTTTCACCGGTGTGTTAGTTAATTCTTCGCCGATCCAGGTGGCCTGTACATTATCGCTCCATTGAATGGCAATGATCTCGCGGACCTGGTCGCGTATGGCCTTATCATATACGGGGAAACAAACTTCTATCCGCCGGTAAATATTCCTGTTCATCCAATCGGCGGAACCCATGAAGATCTCTTCCTCGCCGTTGTTATGAAAGATAAATACCCTGCCATGCTCGAGGTAGCGATCGACGATGCGTTTTACCTTGATGTTCTCGCTCCGCCCCGCGATGCCTGGCACCAGGCGGCAGATGCTTCGCACGATCAGCTGAATCGTAACACCGGCAGTCGATGCCTCGTACAGTTTATTGATCAACACTTCTTCTTCCAGGTTGTTCAATTTGATAGTAATCGAGGCAGGCAATCCATTCTGTGCATTCCTGATCTCCCGCTGTATGAGATCCAGGAATCCCTGCAGGAGATTGAACTGCGCCACCAGCAGGTGTTTGAAACTGATCTGATCATCCGCATCGGGCTTTTTGCGTTTGCTGAGAAAATTAAACAGTTCGTTCATCTCTCCCAGCATCGGCTGGTATGCCGTCAGCAGGATATGATCGGTATAAAATCTCGCGGTATTCTCATTCAGGTTGCCGGTTGCCAGCAGGCCCAGGTAGGGATGATCTACATCTTCCCTTTTCACCAATGCCACCTTTGCATGCACCTTCAATGCATTGTTGCTATAGATGATCCTGACACCGGCCGCCTTCATCTGCTTCGCCCACCGGATATTATTGGCCTCATCGAAGCGCGCCTTTAATTCCACCAGCACCGTCGCCTTCTTGCCATTCTTTGCCGCCGAGATCAGCGCGTGTGCGATGCGCGAATCGCGGGCAACACGGTACATGGTAGTGTAGATCTCTGTCACCAGCGGGTCTATCACCGCCTCATTGAAAAAACGAAGTATGGTACCGTATGATTGATACGGAGTGTGCACGATCCGGTCTCTCTTTATGATCTCCTCGTATAAAGTACCGGTTCCCTCTGAGATGGCATCAACGGTGGGAGCCCAGGAAGGATATTCGGGTATTGCGCCTTCTACCGGCAGACCGGCCAGGTCCTTCAGGTTATGATGCTTTCCGCCTTCCACCACGGATGCCTTGTACAAGGTAAACGCGTCGATGATTGCCTGCAGGTAGCGCAGCGGAATACCCGGCTCATAAAGGAATCGCGTAGCGAAACCGAACTCGCGTTTACTTAGTTGCTTCTCGATCTTTTCCGCCAGGTCCTCTTCGTATTCGTCCTGCAGGTCCAGTTCCGCGTCCCGGTTGATCTTGATACTATAGGCGCCTTTGATACTATCGCCTGGAAACACATGCTGAAGGTTCGCCCGGATAATATCTTCGAGGAAGACAATGTAATCGATGGAAGGCTGTTTCACCTTCAGGAACCGTGGCAACGAGGTGGAGGGAACATTTACCAGGAAGAGCTTGTTCTTCTTCTCCTGTTCCACTATCACCGCCAGGTAGAGTTGATTGTTCTCCGGAAAGAATCCCTCTTCCACGCTACTCAACAGCACCGGGTGGAGGAATGCGGCCACATCGGTGAAAAAATAGGTTGATAACAGCGGAAGGATCTCCTCAGGTATCGCTTCATCATACAAAAATCTGAATCCGCTGTCGGCAAGTTGCGGTATCACGTCGCCGGTAAGCAGGCTGCCGTACTTTACCTGTTGAGCATTGATGATAGAGGCTGCCTGCATGTACAGAGTATCGGCCGTTCTATCCTTCTGTATCCGTTGCAGCGCCAGGAGGGCGGGCATGCG
>DATHKS010000366.1:0-3279 GCA_035488975.1 Chitinophagaceae bacterium
TGGATGGACTCCGTTCCCGCCTTTGTAAGAAGATGGAAATAATATTGTCTTGCCTCTGTCCCGAAGTCTTGTATCTCGTCGCCCAGGTGCTGGAAGGAAGAACTGTGTTTCTTCGTATCGGCCGCCTTTACCTTCGGGCTCAATAAAGAATCCATCAGTACGCGGAAGACGTTTACTTCCTGATCCGACAAGACGTCGATGATAACGAATCCGTCTTTTAAGAATTTTTCTTTGATTGAACTTTTCATAATTGTAAAGTTTTAGGTTATACTGTAATAGTTTTTGCCTGCGTTGCCGACTCGATACCAGCCTCGAGCACTTTTAATATTTTCACACCGTCGTTGAAGTTGGGTGCGATCTCCGTATCCTCAACGATGGCACTGATGAAGTCCGCCACGGCATGAACGAATGCATGCTCGTAGCCGATGATATGCCCGGGCGGCCACCAATTCTTTATATAGGGATGTGTTGCCTCCGTTGCAAGGATGGTTCTGAAACCGCGTGTCTCCGCATCATCCGTGCCATCATAAAATTGCAACTCGTTCATCTTCTCCAAATCGAAGGAGAGGCTCCCATTGCTTCCGTAGATCTCGAACGATAGGCGATTCTTACGCCCCGTTGCGAACCGCGTGGCCTCGAACGAGCCGACGGCGCCATTCTGAAACCTGACCATCATCAGCGCAGCATCCTCGACGGTCACGCGTCCCTTCTTGCCCGCTATCGCCTCTGCCTTCAGGTTGCCCGTACTGGCCTCATCCGCCAATGGACGCTCGGTGATGAAATTCGTCATCAGCGCCGTCACCTGTTCGATCGGTCCCACGAGGTGGTGCGCAAGATCCACGCAATGCGAATTCAGGTCCCATTGAGGACCTGCCTGTGCCGTTTCCTTTTTCAGTTGCCAGGTCAGCGGAAACTCAGGATCGACGATCCAATCCTGCTGGTAGGCCGCGCGCCAGTGAAAGATGCGGCCGATCCTTCCGGCTTCGATGAGTTGTTTCGCCAGTGCGATGGCAGGCGTCCTGCGATAGTTGTGATTCAGGTAATGTTTTACTTTATTATCCTCGCAGGCACGCAGCATCTCTTCGGCCTGCCGGCTGGTCATGGCCAGCGGCTTCTCACAAAAGAGATGCTTGCCTTCCTTCGCAGCGGCAATTGCGATCTCGTAGTGCAGGTGTTGCGGCAAAGCGATGTCGATGATATCGATGTCATTCCTTGTAATAAGTTTCTTCCAGTCGGTCTCGGTATCCTGCCATCCCCATTTTTTTGCAAATTCTTTCAGCGACGCCTCGTGCCGGCCGCAGGCTGCCTTGAGTACGATGCCGGCGGGCAGATCGAAAAACAGCGAGGCCTTTTTCCAGGCATTGCTGTGCGCTCTGCCCATGAACTTATAGCCGATGATGCCGATATTGAATGCTTTCATTTTCTTCTTTATAGTTCTTCGGTGATAAGTCGCAGTGTCCTGATGCTTTCCTTCACCACTTCTTCTTCGCGGTTGGAATATTCCGGATGCAGGAAGTCAATCTCCACTGCGAGGAAGCCGTGGTAGTCCTGTTGCTTCAATAGCCGGGCAAGCGCCGCATTATCCACCAGCCCTTTTCCGGTAGGAACACAGGAGAAGAAATACCATTCGTTCACTGGCACACCCTTCACGGGCGCGAGGTCTTTAATATGCGTGGCAAGAACATAGGGAGCCAATTTCTTCATAGCCGCGATCGGGTCGTCGAGCACGCGGAGGAAATTGCCCGAATCGAAGTTGACGCCCATGTAAGGGGAATCGATATCCGTGACCAGTTGAAGTATCTCGTCGGAATTGTAATCGATGTGATTCTCTACCGCCAGTTTTATATCATAGTCCGCGGCCATCTTCACGGCCTGGGAAAAGAGTTGCGTTAGTTTCTCCAGTTGCGGTTGATGCGGCTGGAAACGAAAAAGCAGGCTGCTTCCGACAACACGCATCACCCTGGCTCCTATCTGGTCTGCATAGTCGATATGCCTGAGCATATCCTCGAAGGCCTTCATGTTGCTTCCGCCTTCGAGTCCATCGGGGTGGCCCCAGGCATACACGCGGTCGAGACCAGCATCGTCGAGGCGACCCTTGACGCTTTGCAGGTATCCCGCGTCGAAGGAGGGAATGAAACAGGATTCGAGAGAAAGCCCATCGATGCCCAATGAGTTTGCCTTGTCAAGGAAATCATCGAAGCTTAACCGCCTGGCGGGTTCATCCTGCCCCGGATATACTTCCCCGAAGAGCCTATGGTAACAGTAACTGTCTATTCCTATTTTCATCGGCTGTTTTTATGCGAACGGATTCGGTGAGCCCGGCCTATGATAAATAAATACTGATGCTAACCTGGTTTACTTATAGGTGGCCAGGGCAGCCGTATCGCCCATCGCCTGTAATATCTTCTTAAGACCATCCATATTGAGACGGAGACCCACCTCCGCATCGGGGGCGGTGGCCTCGTTGATAATGCCAATAGGTCCCTTGTATTTGCTATCGCGTACGATGCGCATCATCTCCATCTCGCTGTCGCCCTGTCCTACAGGAACCACGCGGCCGGGAGGACCCTTCTTCAGCCCGGAAATATTAAGGGCGAGAAGATGTGGCAATATCTTCGGAAAGAATTCCTTGAAGCGGTCGATCTGTGCCGCCGCATGATGGAAGTTGTAGACCATGCCGATATTCGGCATTTTCAAATACTCGATGATCGCCAGTTGATTCTCGGGTTCACCGAACCAGCCTTCATGATTGTAGAGACCGACTGTGCAACCGATCTTCGCGGCCTCACGGGCGATATAGGCGAAGGGTTCTGCTGAGTAGGCGACCTTCTGCGCCTGCGACATGTGATTGAGATTGGTATCCTCACCCAGCAGGCACCAGAGCTGCGTCTTCATATGATGTCTTTTGAAAAGATCGAGTATCAGGCGAAGCGCCCTGTCATTCGCGGGATCGCGACCAACACCCAACCAGAAACCCTGCAGTTTGATATGGTATTTCTTCAGCGTGTTCAATTCCTCATCGAAAGTTGGGATATGTTCTGCCCGCCAGTCGTAGGCCAGCTTGGTGATGCCAAGACTGCGCAGCATTTGAGCACGCTCTTCAGGACCCCTGTTCTTGCTATCGAACGGAACGATGCACCAGGCGGCCAGGTTATTGTTTGCATAGATATCGCGGACCTTTTGTTTTTGACCATGAGCAGGACAGGTCACGAAGAAAACAGCAGCCACTAAGGCCCAGGCTAGAGATCGTTTATTCATACTTTCCTTTTAGTTGGTCGT
>DATHKS010000367.1:0-5897 GCA_035488975.1 Chitinophagaceae bacterium
CGAAAAAGCGATCAGCTACATCAATGAGAATTTCAGGCAGCAACCTTCATTGGATGAGATCGCGGCACAGGTACATCTGAGCCCATTCCATTTTCAGCGACTTTTTCATGAGTGGGCCGGCGTGACCCCGAAGAAGTTCCTGCAATATATCAGCCTGGAAAATTCAAAGCAATTGCTGAAGCAGAATCTGACGCTCGCGGATACGAGCTTCGAAGCAGGCTTGTCCGGTACCAGTCGTCTTCACGACCTGTTCATCAGCATTGAAGGGATGACGCCCGGAGAATTCAAGAACGAGGGTGAGGCGCTTTCCATCCAGTATAGTTATGCTGAGACACCGTTTGGGGACGTCCTGATTGCATCGACTCCGAAGGGCATCTGCCATATTTCGTTTGCAGATGATCCGGTAAAGGAATTGGAACTGTTGCGTCAACGCTTCAGCAAGGCAACCTTTTCACAGAGGACCGATATGCAACAGCAGGCGGCGCTGCAGATATTCAAGAAGGACTGGACCGACCTGCCCCAGATAAAACTCCATCTCAAGGCAAGTGCATTTCAATTGAAGGTATGGGAGGCGCTGTTGAAGATACCCGCGGGATCGGTGAGTACGTATTCATCAGTGGCCAACCTTGTCCAGGCACCTCAATCGTCCAGGGCGGTAGGCACGGCGATAGGCAGCAACCCCGTCGCATTCCTGATCCCCTGTCACCGCGTGATCCGGTCAACCGGAGTAATAGGAGAGTACCATTGGGGAACGGCGAGGAAGACGGCGATGATTGGATGGGAGGGAGTGGGGGCTGAGGAGTAGGAATAAGTTGATAAGTTAATAGAGTTGATAAGTTTCGTGACATGAGGGGATTCTGTGTCCACGCGAAACTTATCACTCTATTAACTTATCAACTAATCAACCTACCACTTCTCCGAATTTAGTCATTCTCTTCAACCCCTCCGACTCATATACATATACCAATTCCATTCCCATGTCTCACCATTATCTGACGAGAAGGCCTGGCTCCAAACGGGCTTTTCGGGATCGGTGCGATCCCATTGGTAGACTACCAGGATCGGCAGATCATTAAACATATCCTTTGAATAGAAACTACCGAGCAAACCATCGAACGAACCAACAACCGGATCAAGAAGGACGCCTGAATTGCTATCTGCCCAATAAATACTCCAAAGCTTCGTCCGGGGATTGAACAGGCGAAGAGTCCTTCCTTCAAAAGGCTTCCCATCGATCGTCGTAATAAAATCGTCAGTGTTTCCAAGGCCATTCAGAATTTTTTTCATTTCTCCCACCGCTTCGAATTCGAGCCAGTCGGTACAATTCTCCAACCGGGTCTTGAGCTTACGGTTATGGATATTCCATTTGCCCGTGAAAAAATCGAAGTCGCTGGGGGAAGATGTAGATGAGGGTGTGATCGTCAATTCGCCGTTGCTGGCAAGCATTTGTGGTTTCATTCCTGGAACAGTTTGTTGGTGAATAATGGGTCAAAGGAAAGCCATGCGAGTGACAACCCTATGGCAACAGGAAAAACTATTTCAGGGATTTTCTTTTATTATTTATTCATGCCGGCCATTCCAAACAGAAAGTGGCCGGACACGAATAAAACGAGAGCCTTAAAAATCCACTTCATCGGCGCTTGGCCCATAGCTGCCGGGTATTGGAATATTGAGCAGGCGGAGATAGACGCCGAGTTGCGCCCTGTGGTGCACCGTCTGGCAGAAACTCATGCGGATGACATCGCCCTTGGGCTCGACACTGTATATCTGGTCGCCGTTGCGAAGCGTCCATTCGGGAACGAGGTCTTCCTCTTTGGCTTTTGCCAGACTTTCCGTGCCTTGTTGCAGCGATCGTTCGAAGAAATCGAGGATGCCTGCGGGAGTTTCGATGGTCTCTTGCTCGTAGGGGTTACTAGCAAAATCGAGCTCACTTGTATTTAATGCCATAGCTGTCCAGGAAGGGAGTTCTGCGATATGTGTCGCCAGGCGACGGATACTCATGCTTCTTTCATGGGGCGCCCAATCCAGTTTATCCACCGGGAGGCGTTCGAGCATCTTGCGGGTTGTCCTGGCTTCCTGTTGCATTTCCTTTAATAACAGTTGTGTCTTTGACATAATTTTTCGTTTTATAAGTCAAAGTAAATAATGGGGAGTGACAGCCCTATGTCAACAGGTTAAAAACAATTTTGATAGTTTGTTGGCGGGTTTAATTGATGGAATGACAAATCAGATTTAGTTGAGGGTACTTATTTGTTGAGGTGGAGAGGCAAACAGTTAGTAGGTCCTTATGTGTGCAGGTGGGATTTAATCTTTTGGGCGGCGTGCATCGTGAGTCGTCAACCCGCCCACGCCGAGGCTCCGGCTTGCTCGCCAAAGCTGTGCGCAGGCGATGCTGGCGCGGTCGTGAATACAACACGCTGTTATAAGGATATCCGAATTGATCAGAGTGCCTGGACTTTCGTTTATAGTCGACGAAACCCCTGGCGGGGCCCTCCCTCCCCCGCCTTCCACCGCCGTTTTTTGAGATTGTTTGTCATGCAGTAACACAGCTGCACCCGTTTGAAGTATCCTTCGATACTTTTAAAACAGAAGCAACCCTGCACCCTAACCATACCCTCGGAGCAGTTCAGCTATTTGAACCTGTATCCGCCTACGTAAAACAGATACTGAACGTGATTAATTAATCGTAAGACAAATATAACTTGCCATTCCAGCGAGACCAAGGGCAAAACACCGGAATAAAAAAGTGAAAAAACGGAAGGGTTAATAAAGTCGTCTCAGTTGCATATGTTATTTGATAGTCTGCACCGGCGGATCTCTGAAAAATGCTGGGGGCAGCATTGGGGAGTACACATAAAAAAAGAAGGGAATAGCTGACTATTCCCCCGATTTAGCAGGGCCGAATCGTTTAACCCTTACCTATTTTAAATTGCAGACGGGCCGCAAAATTTGTAGAAAAAATGATAGTTGGATATTGGTTGCCTGTTATTTCCTGGCGATTTGCCAGCGGCTTTGTTCTACAAAATAAAGGCATCCGCCACGCATAGAAAATAGATCATTTGCTCAATCTGTTGTCCTTCTTCGGCAGGCAATCTTGTAGAGATATCACTACGTAATTACCTTTAGTTTTACTACAGGCTGAACGCACCTCCACCCCCGGAATTATCATTGAAAAATGTAGCTTTAAGCTTCAAATCTTCGCGATCATGGATATAGATGGTATCGCCTTTTGGGACCGTGTGAGCGCCATTGCCATGAAAATGCCCGGCGCCGAGGCCTCTACTTCCTACGGAACACCCGCCTTCAAAGTGAAAAAGAAGCTCTTCGCAAGATTGAAGGAAGATGGGAAAACGCTGGCCATATTCACCCTTGAACGGGAGTGGTGGATGCACGAGGATGCAAAAACGTTCTTCATCACCGACCATTATATCAATTACCCCATGATGTTGATCAGCCTGGAGCGCGTGACTGCAAAGGATCTCGAGACACTGATCAAAGAATCCTGGCGACTAAAAGCCCCCCGCAGCATAGGGAATAAGGAATAAGGAGCGAGTCTCCGAAGAGAGGCCCAATTCCAAATCCCTAATTCCCAATTCCTAATCTCCACCCGCCTGCCAAACTGGTTTTTGTAGAAGAACAACTACAACCCAAGGCCCCCAGCTATTACACCAGATTGAGCGGTTAAACTATTTTTTAACATATCGCCTTCAAGTTCCTTTGCAGTATTCTAATCCTGGTGAAAAACAAAAGTCAATCCTTACAAAACTAAACTTATGGGAATGCGTCAGCTCAAGATCAGCAATTCAATCACTAACCGCGAGGAGCCCAGCCTCGAAAAATACCTGCAGGAGATCGGCAAGGTCGAAATGATCAGCCCCGATGAAGAAGTTCGCCTGGCTATCCTTATCAAGAAAGGCGACAAGGCTGCACTAGATCGGCTCACAAAAGCCAACCTCCGTTTCGTTGTCTCGGTGGCGAAGCAATACCAGGGACAGGGACTTTCACTTCCCGATCTGATCAATGAGGGTAATCTCGGCCTGATCAAGGCAGCCCAGCGTTTCGATGATACGCGCGGGTTCAAATTCATCTCCTTTGCCGTTTGGTGGATCCGTCAGAATATCCTTCAGGCACTTGCCGAACATTCCCGCATGATACGGCTCCCGCTGAACAAGGTTTCATTGAAGAACCGCATTCATCACGCCCAGTCGAGGCTGGAACAGGAACTGGAAAGATCACCATCTGCCGAAGAGCTCGCAGAATCATTGCAGCTGGATGTTGAAGAAGTTAACCTGAGCCTTAGCCAAAGCACGCCGGTTAGCCTCCATACTCCATTCTCCTCCGACGACGACGGTACACTGATGGATACGATCGAAAATACAAATGCAGAGCCTACGGAAGGCGAACTATATCATAAGGACTCACTCAAGACTGAAATAGCCAGAACACTCCAGATATTAACGGAACGCCAGAAGGAAACGATCTGTTATTTCTTCGGAATTGGCATCGATCGCCCGATGAGCCTGGAGGATATCAGTATTAAGTTCGACCTGACACCAGAGCGTGTCCGCCAGATCAAGGATAAGGCACTCACCAAACTTCGCACGGCACAAAGCTTTAATCTCCTTCGGGGCTATCTCGGCAGCTAATAACGTGAATCGTGAGACGTGAATCGTGAATAGCCTCCGACCTCGGTAATTTCCCCAAGGGTCCCGAGCAAATAAAAGGTATCGCCTGATTTAAGCAACTTTAAGACGGCTTCTATTCACGACTGCGCCCGCATCGCCTGCGCGCAGCTTTGGCGAGCAAGGCCGTTGCCTCAGCGTAGGCAGGTTGACGATTCAGGATTTTACCCGTTTGTAATTGAAGTGTACCGTATCCTTCGTTCCCTTTTCATTCGGCCCCACTATAAAGGCGTTTACCGTCGAGTCGTCCGGAACGGAATAGTTCACATCGGTCGGGAAATCATGTGCGGGATTGCTGAATTGAACATTTGTTCCACTTAAAACAGTAGCGAGGAACCTGACCGCCTTCCCGGCATTCTGATCCTTCACGACATTCTCAAAGACCCAAATACTATCTTCCTGGTAAATGTTTGCCCGCTCGGTAAAGACGGTGTCATTATTCCTGATATGAAATACAGCGGAATGGAAACTGCCATCCGGTTTTTTTACCCAATGCTCGAAATTCCCGTTGTCCTTATTCTTCCAGGTGCCCAGTAGCTTTTCAAATACATTGGGCGTGGGCGATGAAGACACTGCCGGAGCAGGATCGTTTGCTTCACCAGGTTGACTGGTCTCATTACACCCACTGATTGTTCCGGAGAAGATCGCGATAGTTACAGATAGGGTAACCCTTGATAGCAATGATTGCATATGTTTTGATTGATGAGATTTCGGTAAATCTACAGGTTGCCCTTATAACCAAATTGTAAAAATGCGTCAGAATGGAAGCCATTCCATTTATCCCACTGTGGCAAAAAGCCCAGCCAGCTCAAGATGTCCCGAGAAAAAGGACTTCGGACTTCTGCCGGTGAATTCCCTGAAGTCTTTGATGAAGTGTGCCTGGTCGAAATAACCGCTTTCGAGTGCGAGATCGGTGAGGCTTGAGAATTTTCTACCTGCAAGCAACCTTATGGCAGCCTGCAAACGAACGGCACGCGATAGCTGTTTCGGACTTAGGCCGATCGCAGACCTGAACCTTCTCTCCATCTTCCGGCGTTGGATCTCCAGCCGGTCCGCCAACTCCGAAATTTCAAGAGAGCCATTGGTCTGCATGATTGCGTCGACACAGCTTCTGGAGATGAGATCTATCGTGATGGGCGAACTTAATTGGGATAGGAGAAATGTTTCAATGAGGGCTATTCGCGCATCGCTGTCTCCTGCCGCGAGGACATCCAC
>DATHKS010000368.1:0-4952 GCA_035488975.1 Chitinophagaceae bacterium
GTGTACATGGTCGCCCTGCTCTTCCTCGCCCTGATACCCGTAGTGGGATGGGTAACGCCGCTCATCGTGCTGTTCATGGAGTGCTATTATTATGGATTCTCCATGCTCGACTACAGCCTCGCGAGGAATAATTATTCCGTCTCACAAAGCATCCACTTCATCAGCCGGCAGAAAGGACTTGCCATCGGCAACGGGATATTATTCTATATGATGCACCTCGTCATTTTGTTTGCACCGGCCTATGGTATCATTGCCGCCACGCTGACGGTTCATAAAGTTAAAAACAATTAGTATGGAGACCGGCAACGTGTACCTGATCCCTTCCCCGCTGGATGAGCAGGGCCTCGAGGCGATCCCGCCCTATATCACGGACGCCGTTAAAAAATGCCAGGTCTTCTTCGTGGAGAATGAGCGAACAGCGCGGCGTTTCCTCAAACAACTCTGGAAGGAAATGGTGATCGACGACTATGAATGGTTCGTGATCCATAAAGCAGAGGCGGCGGTGACCGGCACATTCCGCCAGAAATTAAAAGAAGGGAAGACGATCGGCATCATCAGCGAGGCGGGCTGTCCCGGCGTAGCCGATCCCGGCCAGATCCTCGTTGCCGCGGCCCAGGAACTCGATGCAACGATCAAACCACTCGTTGGCCCGAGCTCAATACTCCTCGCGCTGATGGCAAGCGGGATGAACGGGCAGCAATTCCAGTTCAATGGTTATCTACCCGTCGACAACCAGCAACGCATGAAGGCCATTAAGGAACTGGAGGCCGAAGCAGCTAAGAAGCATTGCACGCAGCTGTTCATAGAGACTCCCTATCGCAATAATCAACTCCTCGAATCATTGCTGCAGCATTGCAAGTCCACCACCCGGCTATGCCTGGCGGTGGATATTACCGGGAAAAATGAATGGATCAGGACGAAGACTATTGCAGACTGGAAGAATGAGAAAGTGGATATTCATAAGCGGCCGGCGATATTCGTTCTCGCTGCAGGCTGATTATTGCGCCGGCGTCATCGAAAGGATACTATCCACTATATAGACTGTATTGCCCCGCCACGGGATTGCATTGTGATATTCTTTGTAGTGCAAATCGAAAAGCTTTCCGCTGTTCCTTTCCAATATTTCGAAAATGCGTTTACTATTGATGGAGAATTCGAATTCGTATGACTGGATCTGGCCCGGTGTTTTTGTCCGGATCCCTTCTTGTATGAGTTTCCCCTCATAGGTCTTGAATATATTTCCCTTTCTCACGGCGTAGTTGAGATGACCCGACTTTACCCCTTCTCCGAAAACGAAAAAGTATCTCCAGTAAATGATACCGGCCAGGAGAAGGATGACGATAATAACAAACGTTCGGAAAAATTTCTTTATTCCGGAGCCAGACTGCGTCTTTTCAGATTTCAACTCTGCCATAACCAGTATTTTATAACAAAAATTTTGGCCCTATAATCCAATTATATTATACATTTGTAGTCAAGTTACACTTTGTTTCTAAACGTGAGCAATATTTTGACACATACCAAACAGTTCGCCTTCCATGCACCCATCACGTGTGGTGTGTATGCCGTAGGGTACGATGTGTTTACCTTCTCCCGCCCGCGACGCCAACCTGAATGCTGACAGGACGAACCCTTTACCATGGTCCCTGTCAGTGAATTCTTCTACAGACAACTCAATTCCAGGACTGGTACTCCGCAACATTATTAATTTCTTTTACAGTGGACAATCAACAGATCATCATAAGGGTAGCTACCCAGGATGATAAGAAATATTCGACCATCATCACCGATGAAATGGCCGCCTCCGCCGCCGCGCGTGGTACCGGGATAGCCAAAAGGAGTGCCGACTACATTGAGCAGAAGATCGACGAAGGCAAGGCCGTCATCGCCGTGCTACCTGATGAAACATGGGTGGGATTCTGCTATATCGAGACCTGGAGCCACGGCGAATATGTCGCCAATTCGGGACTCATCGTCTCTCCCGAATTCCGTAAGAGCGGTGTCGCCAAATCCATCAAGCAGAAAATATTCAATCTCTCCCGGAAGAAATATCCGGAAGCGAAGATCTTCGGACTCACCACCGGCCTCGCCGTAATGAAGATCAACAGCGATCTCGGCTATGAGCCGGTTACCTATTCGGAGCTCACGCAGGACGAGGCCTTCTGGGCCGGTTGCAAAAGCTGTGTGAACTACGAGATCCTCATGAGCAAGGAGCGGAAGATCTGCATGTGCACCGCTATGCTCTTCGATCCCAAGGACCACTATGAGCCCGAAGAGACCAAGGAGTATTTCAAGGAGAATGTGAAGGGCTTCGAACGGCTGCTTCGTTTCAAGCAATGGAAGCTGCTGCGCCCGTTCATGAAGAAAGATAAGACCGGCGGCAGTGGCGCCGGTAAACCAAAGTCTTTGCTTTACCATTTATTCCATTTTTAATTACGTCAATTCATTTAAATGGCTAAGAAAGTTGTCCTGGGTTTCAGTGGTGGTCTCGACACCTCCTATTGCGCCAAATATCTCGGCGAAGACAAGGAGTACGAGGTCCACAGCATCGTCGTCAATACCGGCGGCTTCTCCGCGGACGAACTCAAACAGATAGAGGAGCATGCCTATCGCCTCGGCGTTAAATCGCACAAGTCGGTAGACGCCGTAAAAAGTTACTACGACAGCATCGTACGTTTCCTCATCTATGGAAATGTGCTGAAGAATAATACCTACCCGCTCAGCGTGTCTGCCGAACGCTTGAGCCAGGCGCTGCATATCGCCGATCATGCCATCGAACTGAATGCGGATGCCGTGGCGCATGGCAGCACCGGCGCCGGCAACGACCAGGTGCGTTTCGATATGATCTTTAATATCATGATCCCCGGCATCGAGATCATCACGCCCATCCGCGATCTTCAACTCAGCCGCGAGGCCGAGATAGAATACCTGAAAAAAAAGGGGGTGGATATGAATTTTGGAAAGGCCGCCTATTCCATCAATAAAGGCCTCTGGGGCACGAGTGTCGGTGGCAAGGAGACACTCTCGTCCAAAGGCATGCTCCCCGAGGAAGCATGGCCCACACAGGTGACCAAGACCGGCAGCGAAGAAGTAAAATTATATTTTGAAAAAGGAGACCTGAGGAAGGTAGACGATGTCGATTTCAATCATCCATCCGAGGCCATCCAATACCTCCAGGCCCTCGCCGGCCCCTATGGCATTGGCCGTGACATACACGTAGGCGATACGATCATCGGTATCAAGGGACGCGTGGGCTTCGAAGCCGCGGCTCCCATGGTGATACTGAAGGCGCATCATGCCCTGGAAAAACATGTACTCACCAAGTGGCAGCTGACCTGGAAAGATCAACTCGCCACCTTCTATGGCAACTGGCTTCATGAAGGCCAGATCCTCGATCCGGTGATGCGGGATATTGAGGCCTACCTGGAGACCAGCCAGCGCAATGTAACGGGCGAAGTGTTCGTGCAACTACAGCCCTATCGCTTCCAGGTAATCGGTATTGAGAGCAAGTATGATCTCATGAACAGCAAGTTTGGGAAATATGGTGAAATGAATACCGGCTTCACCGGCCAGGATGTGAGGGGATTCAGCAGGATCTTCGGCAATCAGACAATGATGTATCATTTGGTGAAAACAGAGAACTCAAGCGCCAAGTAAGCGGAGGTTCTCATAATGACAGCGCATGGCAAACAGTCCAGATAGATCAAAAAATAAGAACAGTGACCAGCCTGGGATCAGGACCGGCATCATCGGCGGCGCGGGATACACCGGTGGAGAACTCATACGTCTTCTCATTAATCATACCGTTGCGACCATTTCATTCGTCCATAGCCGGAGCAATGCCGGCAAGGCACTGCACACGATCCACCAGGATCTTCTCGGCGACACGGACATGCATTTCACAGGAGAATTGAGCGATGATATCGATGTACTCTTCCTTTGCCTGGGTCATGGCGAGTCGAACAAGTTTCTTTCAGAGAACAAGATCGCGTCCCATATAAAGATCATCGACCTGGCCAATGACTTCCGTCTTACGGGAACATCGGCATTTGGCGATCGCCAGTTCGTGTACGGCCTGCCGGAATTGAATAAGGAGACCATAAGAGGGGCTTCCAATATTGCCAATCCCGGCTGTTTCGCCACCGCTATCCAGCTCGGCCTGCTGCCAATGGCAAAGGCGGGACTTCTGAAGGACATCTATACCACCGGCATAACGGGTTCGACGGGTGCGGGTCAATCACTCTCTACTACGTCTCATTTCAGCTGGCGCGCCAATAATATCCAGGCGTATAAAACATTAACGCATCAGCATCTCGGAGAGATAGGCGAGACGCTGATGCAATTACAGCCCGGCTCTTCCATCGATCTGAGCTTCGTTCCCTGGAGAGGCGACTTCACACGTGGCATCTTCATCAGTTCTACCATGAGCTGCGATCTTTCCCTGCAGGAGCTCAACGTTCTCTTCAATGAATTTTATGCGGGGCAGGCATTTACACTGATGAGCAAGGAGCCGATCTTCCTGAAACAGGTGGTGAATACGAATAAGGCGGTGATCCACCTGGAAAAGGCGGGCACCAAGGTGGTCGTGCATTCCGCCCTCGATAATCTATTGAAAGGCGCAAGCGGCCAAGCCATCCAGAATATGAATCTCATCTGCGGCCTGCCGGAGACAGCAGGATTAAAACTCAAAGCCAATTACTTTTAAATAATACTTATATGAACTTATTCGATGTGTACCCGATCAACGACATCACCATCGTAAAAGCCAAGGGCTCGTATGTGTGGGACGATAAGGGAAACCAGTATCTCGACCTCTATGGCGGACATGCAGTGATCAGTATCGGACACACCCATCCGCATTGGGTAAAAAGGATCGAAGAGCAACTGGAGAAGATCGCCTTCTATTCCAATTCAATCAAGATCCCGCTGCAGCAGCAGCTTGCAGAGAAACT
>DATHKS010000369.1:0-4135 GCA_035488975.1 Chitinophagaceae bacterium
CTCGTAGGATTTTTTTATGATCGCATCTTCATTTTTATATATCGCACCAGCTTTTCCGGCCATGACGATGTTCCGTGGGTTCCAGCTGATCTTGTAATGCCAGGGGTTTGTATCGCTCTCGGGTGCAACGAGGCCACCGCAATGCGATTTAAATGAGGTTATTTTTCCCCCTTTATCTTTTACATCGTCAATAATACGCATAGCGCTCATGTGATCGATGCCGGGATCGAGACCCATTTCGCAAAGAAATAGGAGACCCTTCCTGCTGATCATTTCCGCCATGCCGCGCATTTCCTCATCTACATAGGAGGCCGTGAGCAGGTTTCTCGAAAGCGCCACGCAATCCTTCGCGAGCTGCGTATGTAGGAAGGGGGGAAGCATGGATATCACAATATCGGCTCCTGTTATGTATTCGCGTCTTTTCGTCTCGTCGGTGATGTCGAAGGATACCGCCTCGCCATGGGTGGAGTGGCCGACTTTTTCACGGGCAAGCTGCAGATTGGCGTCGGCAACCGTCAGTTTCCAGTCTTCGGTGGGTGCATACGACAAGAGATAGTCGATGAGAACCGTTGCTGATTTGCCCGCGCCGCAAAGCAATATTCTTTTCATCCGGCAAATATCAGAAAAGGCTGTAAACCATTGGCACTTTATTTGGAACCCAGCGGGTGAACTCGGGTAACTACAAAATTCATTCTCATCTAAAACAATTTTATGAAAAAGACAATCTTAGCCCTTTTGTTACTGGCAGGAACGGCAAGCTTTGCCCAGAATATTACGGGAGGTATCAAGGCCGGCGCCAACATCTCCAACTTCACTGGTGGAAATTTCGATGCGGTCAAGAAAAAGGCATTGGTCGGATTCCATGCGGGTGGATATCTCAACTTTGCGTTGGGTGGCGTATCCATTCAGCCGGAGTTGCTCGTGTCAACTGCGGGTGCGAAATTCGAAGACATCGATGATAAGGTTACGCTTACTTATATCAGTGTACCGGTGATGGTGAAATTCAAATCTGCCGGCGGGTTTTATATTGAAGCGGGTCCACAGGTAGGCTTTAAGATCAGCGAGGATACGAAGAATGAAACGATCGACCATTTTGCAAAGGATCTCGACCTGGCCGTGGGCGCAGGACTGGGATTTGAAAGCAAAGCAGGACTCGGTATCGGCGCCCGTTATATGGCAGGGCTTTCCAAGGTCGGTGACTTCGATTCGGGCAGTATAGATCCCGATTTCAAGAATAGCGTGATACAGGTAGGGTTGAGTTTCCGGTTAGGAAAGTGAGTTTTCTAGTTGATAAGTTATTTCCCAGGCGAGTTTGGGCAGATGTTTTTTCACATTGATAATGGTCGGGAGCCCAACTCGCCGTCCAGAAAACAACACGATCTATTTCAAAAATGAAGAATGATTTTTTGATTTATACTCCCTTCTTAACCGACGGCGAGTTGGGCTTGGCGGCCTCTGAAACATGGAAACAACCCCAGGCCCAAACTCACCTTGGAAACTAGTTGATAAGTTGGGGGGGACAAGTTATAGCCTTATCAACTTATCACCTATTAACTTATCAACTCTCTTTCTACTTCCCTATACTCACCACTTTAAACAACACCTTAATTCCCCTGTTCGTATCGGGAACGCGGATGGTAGAAGATTCATTGGCGGCGATGGATCTGAAGAGGATGTTTTCTGTACGAAGAGTTTCTTCACTTGGTTTCAGGTACTGCAGTTCTACAATCACGTTGTCGAGTGCCGTATTGCTATTGTTCGTGACGGTAAGCCGGAGATCGCGAATGCCTCCGAATGCAACCTTCTTATAGTCGTTGCTGGTAACCACCACCTGGTCGTAGACTGGATTTTTCGAGCGGGCCACCGGCTTGTCGGCCGGCTCCAATGTACTATTGGCAGGTAAATTACCATTGTTATTGTCGCGTACTGTTCTTGTGCGTTCTCCACTGATCGGGTTCTTCTCGGCGCCAAGGTAAAATTGCTTTTCTTTATTCTGCTCCGCATTGGCATCGGAGGCCTCGGCCGGTTTTTCTTTCCTGGCTTCTTTCTTAACAACCGGGTCACCGGTTGCGACCCTATCTTCTGCCGGCGGATTCACAACCTGGCGATCCTCCTTTATTTTTTCTTCATTCACATCATTCACGGGGGCGGCCTGACCGACTGCCGGCGATTGATCCCTTACAGCAACATCGGCTTTCGGGTTGGAAGTGGAATCTATCTCTTGCGGGAGGATCTTCTCACTGGCAGCGGTGATCGCCTGCGACGGCTTATTCAACGTAGCACTTTCCCTTACCCTGTTTGGCTTTATGATGAAACCTGCCAGCACCCCGATACCCACGAGTCCGAGCACGACACCGGCGATCTTGAGGTTCTTTAGCAAGAATCCCTTTCGCGCTATCCTGGACTTGCGTTCCTGGAGCGTCTTTACATACATTTCCTTGATATCGTCGAGAGGTTGGGAATAATTGATCTTGGCAACCGGGTTTTCCGAGATGCTGATCGTCTGAGAGGAGGGTACCGGATCGGGATTCGCGGTCTTCATCTCGGTGTACACCTTTTTCTCCGCCGATGCCTTTGGCTGGCCCGGTAGCGTGACGAAGACCGATTTGCGCGGCATGAATTGCTGATGTTCGGCTGCTATCTTCGGTTGGTACGATTCCATGGCAGCGGCCTGCTTCACTTCCATCGGTACGACCTTGGCTGTATCGGCGATCTTGTTTTCGGCAACGGTCAGGGCTTCCTTCTTCTCTTCGGTCATTGCCGGCTTCTTGTAGAACCTGTCGTATGGCTGATCTTCGACTGCGGGCGCATATGGCCGCAATTCCTCCACTTCGCTCGGATAACGCCATGCGGCGCTCCTTCCAGTCACCCAGACCAGGTCATAGGGCTTGATCCCCTGGCCGACCAACTCCTCCAGTGAGAAGGGGCCGCTTTCTTTATTGCTGCGTAAAAGGCGATAGGTATTCATTTTGATCCTGCTCTTTGATCGAGTATCTGAAACGAAAAATCTGTGCCGTCAAGTGCAAAGAGGATGTTATAAAAAGGCCATTTTTCCTCCTCCATGCAATAATCCACACCGGGTGGAAAAATAGGTCAAAAAAGCTTCTGTTAAGTCAGGTTATGAGGTTCAAAAAAGTTAAATTTGCGAGCCTCTCAAAACGCCTCAATTTAGGCAGGAAGAATCCCAAAAAAACGATAAAAAAAGTACACGAAAACAGCACATGGAAGATAATCTAGAACCACAGGAAACGCAGGATATTAACAGGATAATTCCAGTGAACATCGAGGAGCAGATGAAGACGGCCTACATCGATTATTCAATGTCCGTCATAGTTGGCCGCGCCCTTCCCGACGTACGGGATGGCTTCAAACCCGTTCACCGCCGTATCCTCTTTGCGATGAACTCTCTCGGCCTGAATTTTAACAGACCCTACAAGAAATCGGCTAGGATAGTGGGAGAGGTGCTGGGTAAGTATCACCCGCATGGCGATTCCTCCGTTTATTTCGCCATGGCCCGCCTCGCCCAGGAATGGAACATGCGGTACACGCTTGTCGACGGCCAGGGAAACTTCGGTAACCAGGATGGCGACGATCCCGCTGCCATGCGATATACGGAGGTCAGGCTCGCCCGTCTCGGCGAACACATGCTCGATGATATCGAAAAAGATACCGTCGACTTTCAACTGAACTTCGACGACTCCGAAAAGGAACCATCGATACTCCCGACCCGCATCCCGCAACTGCTGATGAATGGTAGCAGCGGTATTGCCGTTGGTATGGCCACGAACATGATGCCGCATAATCTCAGCGAAGTGATCGATGGCTGTATTGCCTATATCGATAACCGCGAGATCGGCATCGAAGAACTCATGCAACACGTAAAGGCTCCCGATTTTCCCACCGGTGGTATCATCTACGGAATGGAAGGCGTGAAAGCCGCCATGCACTTTGGAAGGGGGCGTGTGGTAGTGCGCGGCAAGCTTCATGTAGATGCCAAGCCGAGTGGCCGCGAGCAGGTCATCATCACCGAAGTGCCTTACCAGGTGAACCGCGATGCGCTTACGAACCGGATCGGGGAATTGGTGAATGAGAAGATCCTCGAGGGCATTGCGCACGTCAACAACGAATCGAACAG
>DATHKS010000370.1:0-3272 GCA_035488975.1 Chitinophagaceae bacterium
GAAGAACTGACCGGTCACCGGCGCATATCCGTCCGCCTTGTAAGGGCTGACATAGCGTATTTCGGTACCAAAACTGATATTAAGACTCCTGAAACCCAGGTTGCCGTCATAGCCTATCTGGTTGGTCGATGTTATTAAAGGTACATGCACAGGAGAGCTGCCGGCCGTCTGCTGAATATAGGTCAGCGTACGCCATTTCCAATGACGATAAAGCGTGAACTGCTTTTTGATGCTTATCTGCAGCAGGTTGAAGACCGAAGACTGATGTTCCTTTGAATAATCGCTGAAATAGGAATAGTTGGTCATCAGGTAATAAGATCCCGTCAGGCTCAGCTGATGCTGCGGCTGATCGAGAGAGGCAAATAGATGAGTGATATTTTCCTTGCTGAAGCCGCTTTTGTTGTTTGCCGTATCCAGGTAAAAGGAGCTGGCCCGGTCATAAACATACCCCGGCGTTCGGTTCGCATTCTCAAAACCCGCCTGGAAATAGCCTATCTGCCGGCTGATAAGCCTTCTGAGACTGATATAGGCATTGTAATCGCCCGAGTTCAATCCATTCAGATAAAGCCGGCCAAAAGCTTCTATATCCCATTTCTGGTTTCGCGTCTTATTCCGGTATTCCCCATGCGCAAATACGTTCTGTGTATTGATCTGGTGATTGGTAATGGGATTCTGACTGGTCAGGGAAGAATCAAAACTCCCTTTCAGCAGCTCGAGCGTAGCGCCCAGCTTTATAAACTGCTGCGGATTCTTGGAGTCCGGAAATTGATAAATTGAAAAATCATTCGAGAAGACCTTCCACGTATCCTGCAGATACACGCTGTCTGTCCCCGGATTGACAGTCAACCCATAATTATCCTTATAATAGGAAGAATCCAGCGGATAGGTAAAAGGAGTATTGAAATCAAAAAAACGATACCGATACGAGCTATAGGCGACAGTATGTTCCAACCTCACCCGGGGATAGAATAAGGGAGTGACCGATGTATCCGTAACGATGGAATCCTTCTGTCCCAGATCGTATTGTTGACGCATCATATACGTAGACGATGAGTAACGCGTGCCGGTAGTGATGGGAGCGGAGAATATATTGCCCGTTGCCTGCTGTATCCCGTTGCCGAGCTTGACAGGGATTGTCGCCTGGTTGGAATACTGAGCGGAATCGAGGTCGGCAGGACTTTGAATGCCACCGTTCTCGGACGCCGCCAGCTTATTGCTGACCAACACAAAGAAATTCTGGTAACGTTTGTTCTTCGACTGGTACCAGCTGCCAAGCCGGATGTTGGCGTGATTGGTATTCTGGTTCTGGAAAGTCCCCGGTGAATTGAGCAGCCGGTATTCAAAGGAAAAATTCCAGTTCGAACGTACATTCTGCGTGTGAAAAACATTGACGAACTGCTCCCCCCTGGCGGCCAGCATATACCCCAGTTCGGTATAGGGCTTTGTCGTGTTGAAGAACTTTGTCTCGTCTACAGTAAATCGATAGATATCAAAAGCATGCCAGCCCGGATCCCAGCCCGATTGCATCCTTGGCGAAAACACCAGGTTTCGGGCAGGCGTACCCATATTACCCAGGTTGATCCAGGTGGCCGGTCGCGGGATCTTACGGCCTACGTCCAATATGGATGAATCCAGTTTCAACAGCCGGCTGGAGTCGAGATAACGGAAATTGATGGTGATCGTGTCGGCCTTACGATGGACCAGCGTATCGCCCTTGCCGCCGCCGCCACCACCCCCCATATTGCCAAAACGCCCCAAAGGATTTTGTGCAAGAAGGCTGGACCCCGATAAGAGTAAGAACAGGAATAATAGCGCTATTATAATTCGGCGTCCTTTCAATACTGAAAATGTTCCGGACAATTTACTCATTTAAATGTTACTCATTTCACAACTCTGCGATCAGCCCGCTGAAAAGAGCCGTCAGCTTCGGTTCCGCCGCAGCGGCCGCAGCCAGCACCTCTTCGTGTGTGATGATATTCTCTTCCTTCCGGATGCCCAGGTCCGTGATCACACTCATGGCAAAAACAGACATGCCGATATGCCGCGCTGCGATAACTTCCTGCACGGTGCTCATACCTACGGCATCACCACCGGCAATATGCAGGAATTTGTATTCGGCCCGGGTCTCGAATGTCGGTCCCGTAACCCCCGCATATACGCCTTCATGTACGGGTATCTTTAGTTGGGCTGCAATGCCCTTCGCCTTTTGGATCAGCGTTTTGTCATATGGCTCGCTCATGTCCGGAAAACGCGGCCCCAGCTCGCTTTCATTCTTTCCCAACAAGGGGTTGATGACAAAAAAGCTGATGTGATCATTGATGATCATCAGGTCACCGACACGAAAATTGGCATTCATGCCGCCGGCCGCATTGGACAAAAGCAAGGTCTCAATACCCAGATATTTCAGCACCCGGATGGGGAACACTACCTGCGCCGGAGTATATCCCTCATAAAAATGGAACCGCCCGGACAGAACAGCCACAGGCTTACCACTCAGCTCACCAAAGATAAGCTTACCCTGATGGCCTTCTACAGTGGACACGGGAAAATGCGGGATGTCGGCATAGGCTATCTCCTTTTCTACTGTGATCTCCCTGGTGAGATTCCCCAACCCGCTACCTAAGATAATCCCCACACGGGGTTTACCGGCATAGACAGACCGGATAGAATGTATCGCCTCTTCTATCTGCTGTAATATAGTTAGAGACAAAATTGATGGATTACCCATATTTATCAGGAAACGGCTTTGTTAACAAGTGCTGCCGCCTCACTCAGGAGAATGGCAGATTGAACCTTTAAGCCGCTTTCTGCGATCAGCTGCTGAGCTTCTATCGCATTTGTGCCCTGTAGCCGGACAATAATGGGAACCTTTATGTCGCCAATGGAATTATAAGCATCGATCACACCTTGAGCTACCCGGTCGCAACGAACGATGCCGCCAAAGATATTGATCAGGATAGCCTTTACTTTCGGGTCTTTCAGGATGATCCGGAAACCGGCTTCCACCGTCGTCGCATTGGCCGTGCCACCTACGTCCAGGAAATTGGCAGGTTCTCCGCCGCTGAGCTTGATCATGTCCATGGTAGCCATGGCCAGACCAGCGCCATTGACCATACAGCCCACATTGCCATCCAGCTTCACAAAATTCAGGTTGTATTTGCCGGCTTCTACTTCCGTAGGATCTTCTTCGCTGATATCCCGCATGGCTTCCAGGTCGGGATGACGCATCAGCGCATTGTCGTCGAGGTTCATCTTACAATCTACCGCAATGA
>DATHKS010000371.1:0-5273 GCA_035488975.1 Chitinophagaceae bacterium
AAGCCTGATTTGCTCCCGGGCCACGTTAAGCTGGCCGGGGAGCACCGAAGTATCGCTTCCCGTGCCCGCCAGGCGGAAAGGCCGCTGGGTCTTTTCGTAATAGTAGAAACCCGAATACGTGTCTCCGGCCTTGTGCAAATGCAGCACAATGGGATACTTGTCGATGGTTCCGGAGAACTGCCGGTACCAGCTTATGGGCAGGGATTGGGCACTTATAAGGGTGTGAGATAGGACGGTGCAGAGGAAAAGGAGGACCTTTTTTTTCATTTGGGAAACAATGCTTTTGAATTTTAAATATACCTATTATCTTGTGGTACTTTCTCTCCCTGCTTGTGAAAAACAATTGGCCGCATTCTGGCTAATTTTTAATAGTTTCAATTAATCTTAATCGTTACAATGTTATGATGGCAGCTGGACTTACGCTCTCAGTCCTTGAGATCATTGTGTTGCTTTTTGGTGCCATAATCCTGGGCATAACTATTCACTTTTTCATCACCAGTCGCAAGAGCCTCAAGGCCACCCGCGAGGGAATGGAGAAGACCAATCGCGTGGAAGACGAATGGAAGCTTCGCTATTTCAATGATACGGAAGTAAAAGACAAGGAACTCTCTCACCTGAAGAGTAAACTCATGGAAGCTGAGGAGAACAGTCATATTTATTCGATTGAGGCGGAAGAAATGCGGAATCGCAACCGTGTATTGAAGACGGAGCTGGAAAATGCGAGGAACACCAGCCACGCTCCACAGGACCAGGAGAAGACGATCGAGGATCTCCGGGCGCAGGTAAGGCAGCTACAGCAGGAGATCGCACAGGCGCCGAGAGCATCACACACGGGGCATGAGGGCGAGCGGCCGGATTATCTTGAACAATTGAAGGAAGCAAAGAACAGCCTGATAGATCATAACCAGAAGATCAACCAGCTCCTGGGCAATATCGAAGTGATCAAGGAGAAGGAAGAGATACAGAGGGAAATGCTTCACCAGAACGAGGAACTCGCCGCAGAGATCGACCGTATGCGTAATAGCCTCTCGCAGAAGGAGCAGGAAATAAATACGATAAAACAAAAGGAACATCTTACACAGGAGATGACCTCGATGCTGGATAATGCCTACAATGATTTCAACCTTTTGCAGGGGAAGATCCACAAACTGGAATCTCAGCTGACCTCATCGAAGATGATGAATATGGAATTTGAGGATCTTAAGGAAGAACATTCCAAGCTCACGCGCGACCTGGATGAGCAAAGACTGAAGACCAGTGCACTCACCGCGGAGAATGCCGAGCTGAATGCTTCTCTTTTGGAGAAAACCGATAAACTCAGGGACGTGAACTTTCAGCGCCAGCAACTACAGAAGAAAGTGGCCTATCTCGAAGAATTGAATAATGATCTCCAGGTGGTCTCTGAGGCCAATAAGAAACTTGAGAATCAGCTGCGCCGGGTCGGCGAATTGGAAAGCATGCTCAATGTTGTCTCGGAGGAAAGGGACAAACTGATGGAAAGGCAGCCTGAAAAGCCAATGTGATAATTTTGTTTTTGAACCACCAAGGCACAAGGGCACGAAGGGGCACAAAGAAATACAAGAACTAATTTGATAATTTGACAATTTGGCAATGTGCCAATGGTGCGTGTTATGCGAAGCTTTTGTGCCCTTAGTGGGTTGCATATTGAAATTGCAACAACCACTACGACTAGCACGCCCAATTGGCACATTGGCATATTTTCGAATTGGCTAATTATCAAATTACCAAATTATCAAATTACAGTATGGATCTCCGCAGCATTCGCCGCAACTATTCCCAGAAAACATTATCGGAAGAAGAGATGGACAAGAGTCCTATCCGGCAATTCAGGCGCTGGTGGGAAGAGGCTGTCGCCTCTGAGATCGATGAGGTAAATGCCATGACATTGGCAACGGCATCGGCCGACGGGATCCCGTCCGCGAGAATAGTGCTCCTGAAGGGATTGTCTGACGAAGGATTTATTTTCTATACAAACTATGAGAGTTACAAGGGAAGGCAGTTGGCGGAGAACCCTAAGGCCTGCCTGGTCTTCTTCTGGAAGGAATTGGAGCGGCAGGTGCGTATCACCGGTATTGTAAAAAAGGTGGGGGAAGAAATGAGTGATGAATACTTCAGTTCACGGCCCGTTCTGAGTCAGCTTGGGGCGATCGTATCCCCGCAAAGCAGGATCATAGAGAACAGGAACTGGTTGGAGACGCGGTTTAAAGAAGCGGAAGAAAAAAGTAAAACTGACCCCATCATACGCCCGGACAATTGGGGCGGATATATCGTTCAGCCGGTTCTGATAGAATTCTGGCAGGGCAGACACTCCCGGCTACACGACAGGCTGGAATATTCGTTGCAGGAAAATGGGGAATGGGGGGTGGTGAGGTTGGCCCCTTGATCAGGAATCAGGAATAAGTAATTTGGAATTAGGGCGACGAGCTAAATATTTTGCCTACAGGGGATGAAGCTTGTCGAGGAGCCCAATTCCCAATCCCTAATTCCCAATTCCTTGATTGTATATAAAGATTAGCTCTTCTTTTTCACGGCGGCCTTCTTCACCGCAGCCTTCTTTGCAGGGCGGCTCTTGCCGAATGATCCCTTGAAGCGTTTTCCTTTTGCTGTTTTTTTATCTCCTCTGCCCATAATTTAGTTTTTAAGATTTGATTTGCAAAGATATGATTTAATTAAAAAAGCTCCGTACTAATAGAAGCACTGGAGCTTTTTAATGTTGTAAGGGTGCAATTACATTTTTGCAGAAAGTTCTTTACCAGCCTTAAATTTAGCCACCTTGCGGGCCTTGATCTTAATGACTTCACCAGTCTGAGGGTTACGGCCATTACGGGCAGCTCTCTTGGAAACCGAAAAAGTACCAAAGCCAACCAGGGTAACTTTGCCACCACCTTTCAATGTCTTTGTAACGGCTTCAACAAAAGAATCCAGCGCTTCATTTGCCTGTGTCTTGGTAATACCCGCATCATCGGCGAGTTTCGTGATTAATTCAGCTTTGTTCATGATCTAGTTTTTTATATGATTTTGTAACAGGCGACAAATTTATACGGTTTTCCATACCGATAAAAAAAATCTTTCGAATTTTATGATTTTAATAAACCGCCCGAACCCGCTACGGACAAGGTTTTTAGCGGATTTTGTAAAAGTGATTTTACGAAGTAATTTTATGGCCCAGGCTGAAACCCTTTACCAGCCCATATCCTGTGTGAAATAAGAGGAAATGCGCGCGGGAATAACGTTTGCGGAGAATATACAATTGTGTCCGTAAAGGCAAATTAAATATTTATTTTTTGCACACTCAATTCACAACCTGCAGGAGGGAAGTGAAGGATACAAATGAATCTCCCCATTTCTCCCTGGCCTTCCTTGTAAATTCATCTTCATGCTTATTTCTAAAATCTGAATAGAATGAATGATCGTTCGCAAAATGCTGCACGGCATATGTCGGTCCTTCCGTTTCATCCACCTCGAGCAGGCGAAGAACAACGACACGATCGAATAGTCCCGTTGCAAGGATCGCGGGAATATAATCTGCGTGTATCCAGGTCAGCCATGCTGCAGCGATCAACGTATCTACCTTAACCGTCAAATTATAGATGATAGCATTCCCTGGCTTTGCAGATCTGGTTGTTGCTTTCATATAAATGGTTTGTTCCGGTCACGGTTTGAGCTCGAGGTACACCGGGCAATGATCAGATTGCTTTACATCGGGATAAATATCCGCATTCACCAGGTGTTTCTTCAATGCGTCCGTAACATTGATATAGTCGATGCGCCATCCCTTGTTATTCAGCCGGACGGTAGGGAAACGCTGGCTCCACCAACTATAGCGGTGTGGTTCGGGATGAAACTGGCGGAAGGTATCTATCCAGCCACTCTTGAGGAATTTAGTCAGCCATTCTTTTTCCTCGGGCAGGAAGCCGGATGACTTCTTATTTCCCTTCGGGTCATGGATATCGATATCCTGGTGCGCAATATTATAATCGCCGCAGACGATCAGTTTCGGATGTTTCTTCTTAAGCTCCGTGAGATAGACATAGAACTCATCCAGCCACACATACTTGAAACTCTGCCGTTCGTCCCCGGTGGTTCCGGAAGGGAAATAGGCATTGATCAAACGAATATCACCGAAATCGAGTTGTATCACACGGCCCTCGTCGTCGCTTATCTTATGGCCGGTACCATAAGCCACGTGATCGGGTTTTATCTTTGTAAATACGGCCACTCCGCTATATCCCTTCTTCTGCGCACTGAACCAATAGTCCAGGTACCCGAGATCGGTAAACAGTTTGTGGTCCACATTTTCCTTTGCCGCCTTCGTTTCCTGCAAACAGATGATATCTGCGGGATCAGTTTTCAACCATTCGATCAATCCTTTGTTGATTGCTGAGCGGATACCATTTACATTGTAGCTGATGATGCGCATGAAGAGTTCTTTTTTCAAAGTACCGTATTATTTTACTCTTGTCAAAATCAAAGCAGATGTTAAGAGTATCAATCATTGAATAGAAATGTTTTATTTTAGTCGGTTTAAATAAGATCCATAATGAGCGAGACAGAAAAGATCATTCCTTCCAAACAGCACGTTTATCTCGACGGCCCCAAGAGCCGGGGTTATGAGCTGAGCTTTGCCTTCCGGGTATTCAGGCAGTTCATCAAGGGCTTCCGGGTACTGCATTTCGTAGGGCCGTGCATTACTGTCTTCGGCTCCGCCCGCTTCAACGAAGACCATCCTTACTACGCTAAAGCGCGCGAATTCGGGAAACGCATTGCGGCGCTTGGCTTCACCACTATGACGGGAGGAGGTCCGGGCATTATGGAGGCGGCAAACCGTGGCGCATTCGAGAATGCTGGCGCCTCTGTTGGCTGTAATATCCGCTTACCGTTCGAACAAAAGGAGAATCCATACGTCCAGAAATCGGTGACGTTTGAACATTTCTTCGTGAGGAAAGTATTGCTCATAAAGTATTCCTATGCCTTCATCATCATGCCGGGTGGGTTCGGTACCATGGATGAATTCTTCGAGACGCTGACACTCGTTCAGACAAAGACGATCACGCAATTTCCCATTGTCTTATTCGGCAAGGAGTATTACCGCGAGCTGATGGATACACTCGAGGAAATGGCGGAAAAGGGAACCATTGCGAAGGAAGACATGGATCTCGTGCTGCATACGGATGATATGGACGAGGCTATGAATCATATTCATCACTACATCACTACTAATTATAAGGTGAAGCCGAGGAAGAGATTTAGAT
>DATHKS010000372.1:0-3296 GCA_035488975.1 Chitinophagaceae bacterium
AGGAAGAAAGTCAGATGGTCCGCCGGGTCTAAAAACGGTATGGCTGGGCTATCAGCAACTATGCCATGCAGCAAGTGTTTATGAATTAATGACACAAAAAATTTAGGTAAGGCATAGCTGCCGGCAGGCAGGTCGTGAATACCACTCTCCGCTATCAGGATATTCGAATCGATTAGAACAGGACCTTGATCGATTCGAATATTCTCAACATAGAGTGTTGTATTCACGATTGACGACTCACGATTCACGACTGACGTTTGATAACCCGTTTATGAAAAAAACTTTCTATCTCAACAATCTCCCTTACTACCTCGCCGGCGCCGCCGCGGTCACATTCGTGTTGAGTTATTTCTTTCCCGGCCTGTTCCGCATTGGCGGCCTGATCCTTTTACTTCTCGTGCTGGCTGTATTGCTGGATGCTCTTTTATTATTCAGCAAGGAGAATGGAATATTGGCGAGTCGCAGTACGATCGACCGGTTTAGTATCGGCGATGACAACAAGGTGATCCTTACCGTGACCAATCAATACGCTTTTCCGGCGAGAGTGAGTGTGATCGATGAATTGCCCATCCAGTTCCAGGAGAGGCATTGGATACGCAGGGCCAGGATCGATGGCGGCGCCAGCGCAAGGATCGAGTACACGCTGCGGCCGTCCAGTCGCGGAGAATACGAATTCGACAACATCAATGTCTTCGTTCACGGGCCCCTGCAATTGGTCAAGCGACGATATATCTTTCCCGCCAGCCAAACGGTGAAGGTCTATCCGTCTTATATCCAGATGAGACGCTATCAGCTATTGGCCGTCAGTAACCGACTGCAGGAAGTAGGCGTGAAGCGCATAAGGAAACTGGGCCATAGCATGGAATTCGAACAGATAAAGGAATATGTTCCCGGGGACGATTACCGCACCATCAACTGGAAGGCAACGGCGCGAAAGGAATCGCTGATGGTGAACAATTACACGGATGAGCGCAGCCAGCAGATCTATTGCATCATCAATAAAGGGCGTGTGATGAAGATGCCGTTCGGCGGACTCACGCTTCTGGACCATTCGATCAACTCGGCATTGGTGCTTTCAAATGTGGCGCTGGTGAAGCAGGACAAGGCGGGGCTGATCACTTTTGCAGAAAACCTCGATGCATTCGTGCCGGCAGATAAGAAAACGACTCAAATGAACCTGATATTGGAGACGCTGTATAAACAGCAGACACAGTACCTGGAGCCGGATTTCGAAAAACTCTTTTCGGTGATCCGCAACAGGATCACCAATCGCAGTCTCCTCGTCTTGTTTACCAACTTCGAATCACTCGAAAGTCTGCAACGCGAAATGCCGGCATTGAAGAAAATAGCCCGCTATCATTTGCTGCTTGTCGTGTTCTTCGAGAACACGGAACTTCGCTCGCTGATGGAGAAAAAGGCGGTGAAGATAGAAGACATCTATATCAAGACCATTGCCGAAAAATTTTCGTTCGAGAAACGCCTGATGGTTAAGGAGCTTCATAAGAAAGGCATACTTTCCATTCTTACCACACCCGAGAATCTCACGGTGAATACGGTGAATAAATATTTGGAACTAAAGACGCGGCTATCAATCTAAAACGTCAATCGTGAGTCGTCAACGTGAATCGTCAATCGTCAATCGTGAATACCACACCCTGTAATGAGGATATTCGAATCGAGCAAGGTTTTGTTCTAATCGATTCGAATATTCCTATAGCGGAGTGTTGTATTCACGATTGACGATTGACGATTCACGTTGACGACTCACGATTCACGTTGTTATTTGCGCTTTCTTTGCCAAATGAATTCATATGAAGAAGGCAGGGTCATTCTCCTCGATAAGCCGCTGCATTGGACCTCATTCGATGTCGTAAGGAAGATCCGCAATCTCATCCACATCCGGAAGGTTGGGCATGCCGGTACGCTCGATCCGCTTGCCACCGGGCTCCTAATTCTCTGCACGGGAAAATTCACCAAACGGATAAATGAGTACATGGCCAGGGAAAAGGAATACACGGGTACGTTCACCCTGGGTGCGGTCACACCCACCTATGACCTGGAAAGTGAGCCCCGTGATCACAAACCCACTGCCCATCTTACTGCAGACGTCATCAGGGCCGCTACAGCGCCCTTTACGGGCGAGATCATGCAGGTGCCGCCTGCTCACTCCGCCATAAAGGTTGACGGCAAGAGGGTGTACGAGCTGGCAAGGAGGGGCATCGAGGTGAAACTGGAGCCGAGGAAACTCTTTATACACCAGTTCGAGATATCGTCAATCGAAATGCCGGTGGTTCATTTCCGCGTCGTTTGTTCTACCGGCACCTATATCAGGAGTCTCGCAAATGATTTCGGCGAAGCATTGGGTTGCGGCGGCTACCTGAGCAGCTTGCGGAGAACGAGGATCGGGGAATTCAGGGTGGAGGAGGCGGTGAGTGTGGAGGAATTCGAAAGAACAATTTGATAATCTGACAATTTGGTAATTTGACAATGGGGCGTGCTACGATGAGGAAAGGTCGCTTCGAATGAAGATCATTATCAAATTGCCAAATTATCAGATTATCAAATTGCTCAGAATATGAAAGGGTACCCAATCCCAATCTGAAACTGGCTTCCCTTCAGGAAAGGATAACTGAACCACTTATTCTGGTATTTTACATTCGTCAGTGAGGGACTCGGATCTTTTATCCTGTAACCATAATCGAACCGGATGACGAAGATGTCAAAATCGATGCGCAGGCCGGCCCCGGTCCCAATGGCGATGTCTTCACCGAGCCGCGAGAGATTAAATACTTCTTCAGGACCTCTGTTGGGCGCCTTCTTCAGGAACCAGACATTGCCCACATCGGTAAAAACGGCGCCATTCACTTTTATTCCGAATGGCTTGCCGATCGGGAAACGGTATTCGGCGTTTGCCTCCAATTGAACATCCCCATAGCGATCCGGTATGCCCGAGGTGCCATTAAATTCCTTGACAGTCGAGCCAGGGCCTAATCTGCGCAGCGGCCATGCGCGCATGCTATTTGGTCCGCCACTGAAATATTCCTTGAAGAACGGAAGATTATTGCGCTTGTCCGGGTTCCGCGTCGAATTGAATTCATAGCCGATGCCGGCAAAGCCCCGTAACGCGATCGCCGAATTCGTGTACCGGATGAGACGGGCAAATTCGGCATCCACTTTTACGAAGCGGTAAAGGTGCTTGTCCAGGAAGCTATTCCTTATCAGGCCGGTCAACAGCCCGGACTCTTCCATATTCGCACGGAAGATATTCAGCCGGTTGGTGGTGCCGCCGGTCACGG
>DATHKS010000373.1:0-3759 GCA_035488975.1 Chitinophagaceae bacterium
TGCGGGATAGCCCCAATGATGATGTAGGTAATAATACAAACCCCTTCCTGGGATACATCTATACCAACCGTCTTCAAAAGACAAATACATTATTTGGATCCCTATATGCAAAAGGCAATCTGCCGTATGGCTTCTCTTACCAGGTGAACTTCACACCTAACTTTGAATTCTACCGGTATTTTAATGGCCTTTCTGCAAAGGACTTTCGCTATGCAGCCCGTAAAGGAGTGGCGACCCGTACGACCCAGACGAGCTATAACTGGCAGGTAGATAACCTGCTGATGTGGAACCGGACCTTCGGTGAACATAAATTTGATGTGACCTTGCTTGCCAATGCAGAAAAATTCCAGTCCTGGCGCAGCCAGATGGACAACGAAGGCTTTGATCCCAATGATAAGTTAAGCTATCATAATATCGGTTCCGGTATCAAACCAGTGATCAGCAGTGATGACCAGGTCAGTACCGGTGATGCGTTAATGGCCCGCCTGAACTATACGTTCAAGCAACGCTACCTGCTAACTGCTTCTGTCCGCCGCGATGGTTATTCCGCTTTCGGACAAGGCAATCCGCATGCTACTTTCCCGTCTATGGCTCTGGGCTGGGTGTTCACGCAGGAGAATTTTGCCAAGAACATCAGTTGGCTGGATTTTGGTAAACTCCGGGTTTCCTATGGTTATAATGGCAACCGTGATATCGGCCGTTACAATGCACTGTCCGATCTATCAACCGGGAAATACCAATACGTAAAGGCCGATGGGACTGTCGTGCTGGTATCACAGTTATACGTTAACCGTCTGCAAAACCCCAAGCTGCAATGGGAAAAAACTTCTTCTTTCAATGTGGGCTTTGACTTCTCTGTCCTGAAGAATTCCCTGGGCGGCTCCATAGAAGTATATAAGAAATCGACAAAGGACCTCCTGATATTGCGGGCCCTACCCGATGTGACGGGCTTCTCTAACGTTTGGGATAATCTCGGCCAGGTCAATAACCAGGGTATCGAGGTAACGCTGAACAGCATTAATATGAAGAAGCGGAATTTCACCTGGAGTACCATAGCTACATTTTCGTTGAACAGGAATAAGATTGTTCACCTGTATGGGCCGGTGGATGTGATCGACCCGGTAACAGGGAAAGTGACTGGCCAGGTAGAAAGAGATGATATCGCCAATAAATGGTTCATCGGTCATAGCATTGACGAGATATGGGACCTGAAGGTACTGGGCGTCTGGCAGCAAGATGAAGCTGCGGAAGCAGCCAAGTATGGGGTGGCGCCTGGTGACTTCAAGGTGGAAGACGTGAACAAGGACAATAAATTTTCGGATGCGGACCGCCAGTTCCTGGGATACAGGACTCCAAAATTCCAATGGTCATTGAGAAATGAATTCACGCTGTTCAAACATTTCGATCTTTCCTTCCAGGTCTATTCCATCTGGGGGCAGAAGAGCGATTTCAACCAGGCCAAGAACAATCTTGGTTTTATTGACCGTCAAAATTCATACAAACTCCCTTACTGGACGGCCGACAATCCTATCAACGACTATGGGAGGCTTTTCTCCAGCAATGGCAGCGCAGGTTTCAGCGTATACCGGCATACATCCTTTATACGGTTTAATAATCTGGCTATTGCTTATACCCTACCCGAGGAAATAACCCGTAAGGCCGGGATCTCAAGCCTCAAGATATATGCGAACGTAACTAATCTTGGATACTATGCGCCCGACTGGAATTATTGGGATCCCGAATTCAGGGACAGGGACGCTGATGGTAATATTACAATTCCCCCATCGCCCCGCTATTATACACTGGGGCTGAATGTTACTTTTTAATTCAAACGATTAATGAACACTATATGAAAACGTCATTAAAAACCGCCGCACTGTTACTGATACTAACCGGCCCGGCAGCCTTGATAGCAGGTTGCGACAAGAGCAGGTTAGAACCATCCGCGCTTTCCTTTTATGAACCCGGACAGACCTATGTGGATGCCGATGCCATGCGCGCCGCACTGGTTTCCTGCGCCAGGAATCTTCGCATTGAATATTACGGAGATAACCCCGCCTTCCTCACTGAAGACCTTTTTTCCGAGATATCGGTAGAAGGAACGACAGACAAATCGGGCCCCGCCCAGGATATGAACCTCCTGATCACTCCTGACGGCGCCACCTTCAACGATGCGGATCACAATAAGATCTATTATTATTGGTTGGAAGGATACAAGGGCATCAAATATGCGAACACCGTTATTTCCCGTATCAACGATGCCACCTATTCTTCTCCGGAGGAACGAAATGCAATCCTGGGGGCCGCTTATTTTCACCGGGCAATGCGTTATTACAGGCTCACCCAGCAATTCGGCGATGTACCTGCGATCTTCAAAGAACTGACTGCACCCAAACTTGATTTCTACTCTACCAAACGCGAGGTGATATTACAGCAGCTTAAACTCGATCTCGATTCCGCAAAGGGATGGTGTTCAGATGCAGTAAGCCGTGGCGAAGTAAGCAAGGGGGCTGTGTTGCACCTCCTGACAAAAGTGAACCTGGCGCTGGGTAAGTTTGACGATGCGATCGAATCGGCCAGCGCCATCATCAATGGAGGCGTCTACAGCCTGATGAAAAATCCATTCGGCGCTACCAACAAGAATGTGATCTGGGACCTGCACAGACCGGAAAACAAATCACTCGGCACCAATAAGGAAGGGATATATTTCGTGATAGACCGGTTTGGTGACGGCGGCTTTGACCTGGGCATCAGGACCATGCGTAACGCCGTTCCTTACTGGGGTACTAATATCACCACCCCGGCAGGTAAGAAGGGAACGAATGATGGCGTATCGGTAGCCTATGTCCAGTCTTCCATGATAGGAAGAGGTATAGGAAGATGCCGGCCGACTGCCTACAGCCAATTCTATATCTGGAATGACTCCAACGATCTGCGGCATGCAAAAGGTAATTGGATGAACATGACGGACCTCCTGTACAATAATGATCCAACCGATCCCTATTACCTGAAGAACCTTCAATTGTATAATGGCGGCGGTGGTATACTATGTGTGGATACGATCCGGAGCTGGTTCGGGTGGCCGCATTACAAACTGTTCATACCGGACAATGAGAATTCCCCGATGCAGGGCGGTCATACTGACTGGTATGTCTTCAGGATTGCCGAGACTTATTTGCTGAGGGCCGAGGCGTACTACTGGAAGAATGAATTAGGATTGGCCGCCGCAGATATCAACGAGGTCAGGACACGCGCAAAGGCCGCACCCATCGATGCTGCACAAGTGGATATGAGTATGATACTGGATGAGAGGGCGCGGGAATTATTCTATGAAGAGCCGCGTAAAACGGAACTCACCCGCATTGCTTACCTCTTTGCGATGACGGGTAAGGTTGCCGAAAACGGCAAGTCGTATACCCTGGATAACTTTTCAACGGATAATTATTGGTACGACCGAATCATGTCAAAGACCGATTTTTATAACAAAGGTGTAAAAACAAATCATGGGGATAGGTATACGATGAGCCCATACCATGTGTTATGGCCCGTGCCGTCCGTATCCATACAGGCTAATAGTAACGGGCATATCAATCAAAACCAGGGATACGTGGGTTTCGAGACAAATGTGCCGTCGTTGGATTTTATTCCATAAAAGGTGGTCAACGTGAAACGTGAATCGTCAATCGTGAATACAACACCCTACAATGAGAATATTCGAATCGAGCAAGGTCCCGTTCTAATCGATTCGATTATTCTTAT
>DATHKS010000374.1:0-3266 GCA_035488975.1 Chitinophagaceae bacterium
CGATTCATTCTCATGCGGGATAAAGAACCCTTCCCTGACCTTTCCCTGGTACAGGAAACTCTGCCTCGCATAACCGAAAGGATTGGCTACATCCGCCGTCACGCGCAGGTTATATTCCAACGCCTGCCGGATGGTAGCGATCGCATTTTTCCGCAGCGCCTCATCTTTTTCATTGGCGAGGTAGCGCGACAAAGCCACTACCGGCATGCCGGCATCGGAAGCATGCCAGAAGGGCCGGCCCGAGTCATTTGCAATGAAATAACCGTCGCCGCTCATCCTGTGTATGATATTCGATGCGCGCTTCCGGGCTTCGTCGCGGTATAGTGCCTCATCGGTGGTTATCCAGAGTTCTGTGGCGGCCATCAATGCACAATAGTCATCCAGTATATTTTCTTTTCCATCGTCATCATAACGCGTATTGTTGATCAGCAGGTGAGCAAAGGCCCTTCTCGCAGCCTCCAGGTATTCCGTAGAGGTGTATTCGCCATTCTTCTTCCATCTTGCTATTCTCGCCAGAGCCGCTATCGCCATGCCACCGCCCTCGCGGAATGCACATTGGTAATCGCTCGTCGTCACGCTGTTTGCCAGCAGCCCGACAATACGCCGCGCATTGGGATCGGGCTTGAAATAACTGAAGACGGTCATGTAGAAATAATCATCCTTCGATAATGAACGCATGATATAGTCCGCACCCCATAGTGACTCGGCCGTAATGGAATCCGTGACATGCAGTGACGACAGTACTTTCGGTATCGCCTCCTTTGTATTCGCCAGCGACCAGGTGACAAGCGGGATCTGTTGCGGCGACATCACATTGGTATAGGCAAGATGTGAGAAATATTTGCTGATATCGCCCGATGCATCGCACCATCCTCCCTGTACATTCGCGGTATTCGTGCTGCCAAAGAGGATGACGGCCTTGTCCGCTTCTCTCTCCTGCGCTGTGTTCGCCCGCTGCCGGCGGTAATAATGAAGCACGGAGGGAAGAGTGAGCTGAACCAATGCCTGCGGCCGGATGCTGAAGACGGCCGATTCATATTTCGTTTTCCCGATACCGACCACAAGTTTGTATTCACCCGGCTGCCGGAAGGCAGTGAACTCCGCCCTGTAAAATGTCTTTCCTTCCGCCCATTCATTCATTGCTTCACCTGCTGAAAGCGATGCGGCATAGACCGCCTTGCCTGAACCATTCACCAGGGTAAAAGCCGTTTTTTGAACAAGCGGCGCATCGGTACGCACCACTGCCATTTTCGGCCCGGATATATCGTAGCCCACCTGGTTTGCATAGACGATAGGTTGGCCGGTCGCTATCAGCGTACCCAACAACGCGGGGAGTAGAAGTTTCAGCATGGTATTCTAATAATATCGGAGTTCATAGTTTATTTTCCGGCCGCCCAAAAAATGGCGTTCCGGAAAATGCGTGTATAGTTCGAATCATTGAATAGATCGGGTGAATGACCCATGAAAATATAGATATTCCTCGCCGCCATTTTGGGATTGGTCCAGATAACAGGATGGTCTCCCATCTTCACTGCCGAGTTTGGCTTGTAGGTCGACTCGTCCACACTTGCTATCACCTTCACATTCGGCCTCGGGCTCTTATCATAGCTGTACCATTCCTCCTTCTGTATGATGAAGGATGCAGGCACCCCCTTCATGCAGGGATGGAGACTGTCCTCGACATTGACCCTGCCATCCGCGAAGCCGGGAATATAATCCTTGAACCGGATGCTACCCATGAATTCATGGAACCATGGCCATATGGGGAAGCCATCGAATTCTCCCAGGAGACTGGCATGATGAAAGCCTATCCAGCCGCCCTTCCCCTTCGAGATATAGCCTTCGAACGCCTTCACTGCCTTTTCCTTCCACCCATACGGCGGGTAATCGAGCTGCACGAACAACTGATAGTCTTTGAGGCTTTCCTCATCGATGGAATCGGTATTAGTGATATAATGTATCGAGAAATTACTGTCTGCCGCCAGCCGGTCCAGCCATACCCTGGCCGCAGTGGAATATTGTATATGATGACCGCCATTCTCATAAAGGACCAACGCATTGAAGCGGGCAGGAGAACGCTGCGCGCTACAGCTAAGCATGAGAAGACAGTAGGGCAGGAGAAGCAGTTTGGCCAATAAAAATTTCTTCATGCCGGTAAATTTAATGAAATGTCTATCTACGGGTCGTCCTGCACCAAAGGATGTTGTCCGGTTGAAGTAAAGGATTTAAATTGTAATTTATTACGAATCGGGAATTTATTTAACAAAACGAAGGAAGATATGCCCCGGATGTCTTTCTTTGCAGATCATTCCCTCCAATCAACACTACAAAATTCAGCAAATGAAGACAACGATCCTGCTTGCATGTTCCCTGATCGGTTGCGTCGCCACACAGGCACAGGCACGGGCGAAGAAGGCAACGACCATCATGGATAAATCCGTCACCGTATATACTACGGCCGATAAGACCGATCTCCGTATCTCTCAGAATGGTCAACTGAGTTTCAGGGAATATAAACAGCCATTCGAAACGGAGCCTTGCGTATTCGTCGATCCATCCAATACTTTCCAGTCCTTCATGGGCATCGGCGGTGCATTGACGGATGCTTCCGCAGAAACGTTCGCCAAGCTCCCGAAGGCGGAGCAACAGGAATTTCTTACCGCCTACTTCGATCCTAAAAAAGGCATTGGCTATACGCTCGCCCGTACCAATATTCACAGCTGTGATTTCTCCAGCGATAGTTATACCTATGTGAGCGACGAGGATCCTTCGCTGAAGACCTTCAACGTTGCGCATGACGAAAAATACCGGATCCCTTTCATCAAGGCAGCAATCGCTGCCGCCGGAGGGAAACTACAATTATATGTGAGTCCCTGGAGTCCACCCGCCTTTATGAAGGATAACAACAGCCTGCTGCAGGGTGGCAAACTGAAAGCGGAGTTCGCACAGAGCTGGGCGAACTATTATGTGAAATTCATCCGGACCTATGAAGCGAAAGGAATTCCCGTCTGGGGGCTTTCCGTTCAGAATGAACCGATGGCCAAACAAAAATGGGAGTCCTGTATTTATACGGCAGACGAGGAACGTGATTTTATCAAGAATTTCCTTGGACCGACATTGCAGAAACAGGGACTCGGCGGTAAGAAACTAATAGCGTGGGATCATAACCGGGATCTCATCTTCCAGCGCGCGAGCACGATACTGAATGATCCGGCCGCCGCCAAGTATGTCTGGGGGATCGGCTTTCACTGGTACGAGACATGGAC
>DATHKS010000375.1:0-3402 GCA_035488975.1 Chitinophagaceae bacterium
CAATGAGTAACCAACCGTATTCTTTGTTTCGTATTTACGCCTGATCTTTTCATAGAGAGGCGTATTGGCGATGATGCGCTGCCGGAGCTGTGTTATTTCGTCCGCCAGCCCCTTGCATTCCGTAAGGAACCGGTGGTAGTCGGCCTTGTTCTCCGTAGTGAATACCTGTCCGCCGGATAGCATGAAGCGGATGAAGCGGGTGGTATGATAGGAGTTGAACTGAACGCCGCAGCACATTCCGCTCGCGTTGTTTGACAGGATGCCACCCATCATGGCGGCGCTTATGCTTGATGGATCGGGGCCAATCTTTCTTTTGAATTTCCGGAGATAGGCGTTTACCATGGCGCCGGTAATGCCGGGCTGTACGCGCACCCTGTTGCCATCGCTCTCGATGCTGACCTTGTTCCAGTATTGACTGAGATCGACGAGAATGCCGTCCGTGATCGATTGCCCGGAAAGGCTCGTGCCACCGGTACGGAACACCAGCGGTATATTGGTGCGGTGGGAGAAATGAAACAGTGCCGTCACTTCCTCTTCATTCACCGGTTGCACTACGGCACGGGGCACCAGATAATAAAAACCCGCATCGGAGGCATAGGAGACCAGATCGATCAGCCTTGTCTTTAACCGGTTTTCAGGTATTATTTTCTTTAGCTCTTCTATCTCCATTAAATAAAGTCAAAATTAAAAAGTAAAAATGCAAAAGGTATCCTAACGACGAAGATTATGATCGCGTCGGGCCGTTAATATCCGAAAGTAGGACGATTAGATAAATTCAAAAGTAAAAAGTAAAAATTCAAAAGGTACCCTAACGATGAAGATTCGGCCGTTAATATCCGAAAGTAGAGCGGTTAAGTAAGTCAAAATTCAAAAGTAAAAATGCAAAAGGTACCCTAACGATGAAGACTCCGATTGCTTCGGGTCGATTTTTGACTTTTGAATTTTGACTTTTGAATTACGCGTTCTTACACACTTGCATCTGCATCCCCAATCCCTCGATTGTCAATTCAACCAGATCGCCTTCCTTTAAGTATTGTGCGGGTTTCATGCCAAGCCCGACACCGGGAGGCGTGCCGGTGGAGATCATATCGCCGGCCTCGAGGGTCATGAATTGCGACAGGTAATGGACGAGATAAAAACAATCGAAGATCATATTCTTTGTATTGCCCGTCTGCATCTGCTTTCCGTTTACCTGCAATGACATGTCCAGGTTGTGAACATCTTTTATCTCGTCCGGCGTTACGAGGAACGGGCCGAGGGGGTTGAAGTTATCGCAGGATTTTCCCTTTGTCCATTGACCGCCTCTTTCGAGTTGGAAGGCGCGTTCCGATACATCGTGGGAAATGCAATAGCCGGCGATGCAGGCCTTCGCGTCCTCGATGGAATCGAGATATCGCGTCTCCTTGCCAATGACGACACCCAGTTCAACTTCCCAGTCCGTCTTCTCGCTCTTCCGCGGAATGAGGACCTGATCATAGGGACCGACAACAGTATTGGCGCCTTTCTGAAAGACGATCGGCTCCGCGGGAATAGGCATACCCGACTCCGCCGCATGATCAGAATAATTCAGCCCGATACAAATGACTTTCCCGGGGCGCGCGACGCAAGATGCCCAGCGGGCATCATGCGGCACAAGAGGCAACCCCGATGCATCCTTCAGCTGTTCGGCCAGCGCGGTCATTCCACCCTGGTTAAAAAAGTCGCGGTCCCAGTCGCGGAACTTGCCGGACAAGTCCTTCCTGTTACCATCCTTATCCATCACTCCGGGGCGTTCCTGTCCTCTTTCTCCAAAACGTATTAATCTCATGACATCAACTGTTTAATTTTGTAAATCCGCCATCGATGGGATAATTGCATCCCGTGATGAACGAGGCTTCATCCGAACAGAGATACAGTGCGAGGCCCGCGATCTCTTCCGGCCTGGCCATCCTGCCGATCGGTTGCGTGGCCGATAACTTCCTGAACATTTCCTCCTCCTGTCCGGGGTAGTTCTTCGCAATGAATCCATCTACGAATGGTGTATGCACCCGCGCCGGGGAGATACAATTGCAGCGGATATTGTACTGGAGATAGTCCTTCGCGAGGGAAAGCGTCATGCCTGTTACGGCACCCTTCGTCATGCTATAGGCAAAACGATCGGAAAGGCCAACCATCGCCGCTACGGAAGACATGTTCAGCACTACGCCACCATGTTCTTTCAGATAAGGAATGGAGGCTTGTATGACATGATACGTGCCCCTGACATTTACAGCGAACAACTTTTCAAAATCCGCCGCCGACGTGTTCTCGGCATTGCCGATATGCGCGATCCCAGCGTTGTTCACGATGATGTCGATCTTGCCTCCGGTGGCGGCGATGGAGTCTATCGCGGCACCTACCTCATCCTTCGACGCAACGCTGCACTTCTTATAGATCGCCTCTCCTCCTTCTTTCTCTATACCCGCGATCGTATCCTGAACACCCTGATCATCGATATCGAGAATGAATACTCTTGCACCCTGTTTGGCGAACAGGAGGGAAATGGCTTTCCCGATACCGCTTCCACCCCCGGTGATCACGGCTATTTTATTTTTTAAACTAAACATATACGGATAGGACTTTACGCCGGTTATTTTGCCGTTTCCTTGTTAATGAAATCGATGGACTGTATGATGTCCGGAAGGTTGTAACCGAAATTGTGTTCGCACTCCACGTACATCATGCCCTGGTATTTCTGGCGCTTCAGCTCTGCTATCACCTTTGCATAATCGATCACACCAGTGCCAACGATCACGTCTTTGGTTTCCGGCGTTCCTTTACGGTCTACATCTTTTACGTGCATGCCGAGGATATGGCCTTCCAGTTTCCTGAGGCATTCAGCAGGATCGAGCCCGCTTCTTACCCAATGACCGAGATCCGCACAGGCGCTGAAATTGGGATGTCCCTTAACCGCTGCAAGCACGGAGTCGGGACTCCAGTAGATGCTGATATCCTTCCAGTGATTATGAAGCGCCACCTTGATATTGTACACACCAGCGAGGCTATCGATCATGTCCCACTGCTGCTTCACCGGTTCGCAGGTAACATATTCTACACCGAATGCCTTTGCGTTCTCGAAGGTCTGCTTCCATGCCTCGACAGTGTTGCCGCCGCCCACGTACATGGAGACCATTTTCACATTCGATTTTTCCATCTGGTCGCGCATCTTCGCTATATCTTCCTTCGACAAGTCACCCATTGTTTTATCGTTGTATTCCTTGCCGAGCTTATAAAAGGAGAAGCCTTCTACATATTTTATTTTTGCGCTATCCACACTTGCCATCGCATTGGCATACGAGATGGTATTGAACGAATACAGGGCAACACCCAATTTCCAACCGGAATTAACGGCCTCGGTTACGTCATTGTTTTTCGGCTGGCTGT
>DATHKS010000376.1:0-4389 GCA_035488975.1 Chitinophagaceae bacterium
CAGTTGACATCCAGTTGACATCCAGTTGACATCCAGTTGACATCCAGTTGACATCCAGTTGACATCCAGTTGACATCCGGTCATTTTATCATTTGATTAACCGGATATTCAGCTAATTTCACGTCTTTATTCTATTCACCATCTTTTGCAGACATGAAGGTTTTCCTACTCTGGCTTTTGCTTTTTTCCGCTTTCCCTACCTTTTCCCAACTAGCTCAATCCCCTGAAGCAGAATTTCGCGGCGTATGGATCGCCACCGTAGATAACATCGACTGGCCAAACCGCGGTGATTTCAACATAGAAAGTCAGAAAGCGGAGTTCATCCGCCAGTTAAACCTGCACAAGAAAAATGGTATGAACGCGGTCATCGTCCAGGTAAGACCCTCCGCCGACGCCTTCTACCCATCACAATACGAGCCCTGGAGCCAGTGGCTGACCGGTGTACAAGGTCGCCCTCCCTCCCCCTACTACGACCCGCTGAAGTTCATGATAGACGAAACACATAAAAGAGGAATGGAGTTTCATGCCTGGCTGAACCCCTACCGGGCGAATTTCAATATCCGCACCGCCTCTATCGCCCCTAATCATGTTACCCGCATACATCCCGATTGGTTCCTGACCTACGGAGATAAAAAATACTTCGATCCTTCCAACAAGGCCGCACAGCAATTCGTGGTTGACGTAGTGAAGGACATTGTAAAACGGTACGATGTGGACGGCATTCACATGGATGACTACTTCTATCCGTATCGCATCGCCGGCAAGGAGTTTCCCGATGCGGCCGCCTATATCCGCTCAGGCAGCAAGTTGTCGAAGGATGACTGGCGCCGTAGCAATGTCGATTCCATTATTGAAATGCTGAGCGTTGCCATTAAATCCGAAAAGCCCTCCTGTAAGTTCGGCATCTCGCCCTTCAGCGTCTGGAGAAATAAGACGAGCGATCCGGACGGCAGCGATACCCAGGCTGGCACAACCAACTACGATGATCTTTATGCAGATATCCTGCTCTGGCTGAAAAATGAATGGATCGACTACGTCGCACCGCAATTATATCTCGAGATCGGCCACGACAAGATCGCCTACGAAAAGATCCTGGATTGGTGGAGCACCCATGCCTATGGGCGGCACATCTATATCGGACATGGCATCTACCGGACAAACGAGAGAAGCCTTGCCTGGAAGAACCCTAACGAATTGCCCGAACAGATCCGGCTATTGAGACAATACCCAAATATCCAGGGAAGTATCTATTTCAGCAGCAAGAGCTTCGACCGCAATCCCAATGGCTGGAATGATAGCCTTCGCAACAATTACTACCGGAATCCCGCGACTATTCCATCGATGGACTGGCTGCCGAAAAAGGAAAGCGGCTATTAGGGTACCGGCCTGAAAAGTGTTAGTATTACCAGGCAATGTCAGCCGGGTATAGCAGCGTACAATCGTTGCCATCAGCCTTACAAATAGTTCCATTAGTTTCCCGGCTTCAATGCATTCGGCTTCCTCTCGAGATAATCGGTGTACGCCAGCGATCCGAGACGAAGCCTCAACGGTATGGAAGTGGCCTTCTCGAATTGCCATTCCTTGCGGCAAAAGAAGCTAAGCTGAGCAGGATTGAATGAAGAAATGACCCCGGCGCCGGACAATGGGTACATGGGAGATGAAAGCACGAAAGCGCCATAAACATTCATTGATTTGACCGGGAGGGCAGGTTTAAATAAATGTAACGAGTCGGAAACCGTTGACCTCTTTTTGTAGTGTTGAACCGGGAATAAAGGATTCGTTGTGAATTTTTCCACATTTTTTTCTTGTCCAAATATTTCCCCATTATGAAAGAGAATCAATACAACAACAAAGAAAAAAATCCGTTCCAGCATCCGTATCAGTTTGTTTTGTAAATTTACGGCCTGATTTTTGATAAATGGCCGGATTTTTGAAAAAACATCCTGCCTCCTAAAACCGCTCTGATAATATGGCCCTTAGTCAGACCTTACAACAGAAATTACTGCAGAAACTGTCCCCGCAACAAATTCAGTTAATGAAATTGCTGCAGGTTCCTACTGCCAATCTTGAAGAGCGGATTAAAGAAGAATTGGAAGAAAATCCCGCCCTCGAACTGGATGAGGAGAAACATGAGGATGGCGCTGACGAGGTAAAAGACGAATTCACCGACAGCGAAGCAGAATTCGAAGAGAAAAGTGGAAGCGAAGAAGAGTATGATAATGTAGACGTCAGCGAATATGTACACGATGGCGACGATGAGGTGGCGGACTATAAGCTTCGCGACGATAATTACCCCGAGGATGAGCAGAAACAGATTCCATTTAAGACGGAGGCCAGCTTCTATGAGACCCTGCTGGTTCAGCTCGGCCTGCTGAAGCTGGATGAGAAGGAACAGAAGATGGCCGAACAGATCGTCGGCAGCATAGATGAGGATGGATATCTCCGGAGGGAGACTTCCGCCATTGTCGACGACCTCGCCTTTCGCCAGAATATCTCCGCTACCGAAGAAGAAGTAGAAGCCATGATACAGCGAATACAGCGCTTCGATCCCCCAGGCGTAGCCGCGAGGGACCTCCAGGAATGCCTGTTGTTGCAGCTGAAACGCCAGAAAGAAGAAGGCAAGGACGTCGAGATCGCCCTTCTGGCGATAAAGAAATACTTCGATGAGTTCACCAAGAAGCACTACGAGAAGATCCAACGCGGCCTGAATATCGACGAAGAGCAGTTGAAAGAAGTAATGCAGCAGATCATCCGCCTAAGCCCTAAGCCCGGCGGACAGGTCGGAGGAATGAGCAAGGCCGAGAGCTACGTGGTTCCCGATTTCTTCATCTTTAATAACGCCGGCAAACTGGAAATAACCCTCAATTCCAGGAACGCACCCGAACTGCGCATCAGCGAAGGATATCGCGACATGATGAAGGAATACGACCGCGGTGCTAAAAAAGATAAACGCCAGAAAGAAGCCGTTCTCTTCATCAAACAGAAGATCGACGCGGCAAAATGGTTCATCGACGCCATCAAGCAAAGACAGCACACGCTTTTGAGTACCATGACGGCGATCATGAACCATCAATATGATTTCTTTCTCACCGGAGACGAAACAACGCTCCGTCCGATGATCCTGAAAGATATCGCCGAAAAGACGGGACTTGATATTTCAACCGTAAGCCGCGTAGCGAACAGCAAATTCGTGCAAACGGAATTCGGAACGTATCGTCTTAAATTCTTCTTCAGTGAATCCCTGAGTACCGATAGCGGCGAAGAAGTATCGACGAGGGAAGTAAAGAAGATCCTCAGCGACCTGATCGAAGGCGAACATAAGAAACGACCACTAAGCGACGAACGACTCACCGAGTTGTTGCAGGAGAAAGGGTATAATATTGCGAGGAGAACCGTAGCAAAATACCGTGAGCAACTCAATATTCCCGTTGCGCGGCTCAGAAAGGAGTTATGAGCGCCGTAATGATAAAACGCGGGCTCGCCATCATTGCCTTATTCTACCTCCTATGCCCGAAACATCTCGACGCCCAGCCCATTCCCATCCAGGACAACAGCCTTGCCGCCAGGTACCCGTTTGTTTCTACTGTCTTCAATCGAATATTCAATAATTCCGGGCTCGATGCATTTTACCAAAAGCTATACGACCTGAAGAAGAATGATACGGGCGTAATTTCCGTAGTCCATATCGGCGACTCTCATATCCAGGCCGGCTTCTTTTCAGGAACGATGCGTGAGGAATTTCAAAATTCATTCGGCAACGCCGGTCGCGGCCTCGTGTTTCCCTACCAGCTTGCCGAGTCAAATGCACCGGCCGATATCATGAGCTCATCGGGCGTACGCTGGGACTTCAACCGTCTCGCTCATCCCGAGCTTCCGGTGATCCCGGGTATCTCGGGTTTCGGCATGGAGAGTTCCGCTGCAGGCGCGGGCTTCCATCTTTTCCTGCGACCGGACGGGAAAGGTATCCAGGAGTTCAACCGGATGACATTCTTTCTCGACGATGATTCCTCCAACACATGGATGGTACAACCGGACAATAGCGACACCCCCTATTCACTCTCGAAGGAAGGGATAGATACTATGCCTCGCCCCGTGATCTCTCTCGCCAACAGCTCTTCCGGTTTTCAACTAATGTCTTTACCCGCGGATAGCAGGAAGCGCTTCTATGGTGTATCACTTGAGAATTCCAGGTCGGGTATTCTCTATCATAGTATCGGGGTAAATGGCGCCAGGTATGATCAGTATAATATCGCATCGCTTTTCTGGAAACAATTGCCGGCACTCCGTGCAGACCTGTATATTCTTTCCCTCGGAACGAATGAAGCACAACGGGCCGCCTTTGCAGGAGCGGCCTTCGAAGAAGAGCTAACCGAATTCATCGGGAAACTA
>DATHKS010000377.1:0-2153 GCA_035488975.1 Chitinophagaceae bacterium
TGAGCCAGCGGGCATCGTAATTCACCAGGCTTTGCTTGCCGAAGGTCGCTACCGTAAACAGGCAGAGCATCAGCAGCGCAATGTATTCGTCGCGGAAATAGGGAATGCTTATGTCGAAAGCGAGACTGACGATGAGCAGCAGGTAGACGGCGACCTGAGCTGCAGGCGACCGGAAAAAATTGATCCACCGGGCGCCATGAAAGAATGCATAGGCAAACAGCCCTCCGATGGCGAAGGTGGAGAACCGGCAATACTTCAGGTATGTGACTATTTTGAGGAAATATCTGATGACTGGTGCATGCCCGTCAGGCTGTGTGAAAAGTGTTTCATGCGAAAAAAGCAGGATGGGCATCACGATGATGATGATCCAGAATATCTGCCGGGCGAAGCGTGCGGCCAGGAAAAAAAGCAGCCCCCACAGGAAATAGAATTGTTCTTCGATGCCGATGGTGTATGTCTGGTGAACATAGGGCGCGGTCGAATTATAAAACGGTTCCAGGTGCGGAAGCACGAAAAAATAGAGGAGGTTCGACCGGTGATAGTTGCCCGCCAGGTATTGCCCCGTGAGCTCGGGTATCTCGAAGAAGGGCAATTGAAGGCAAATGATCAGGGCAACGATGATCAATACGTAATAGGCCGGCCATATCCGCAATATTCTCCGGAGATAGAAATACTTCAGGTCGATCTTTCCGTTCTTCTTATGCTCTTTCAATAAAAGATACGTGATGAGAAAGCCGCTGCCTGCGAAGAAAAACTGGATACCGTAGTAACCGATCAGTCCGACTAGCGGATACTCGAACCGGTGAAACCCATAATAATTAATAAAAGTCAGGAGGTGGTGAAGTACAACAAACGAAATGGAAATGAAGCGAAGCCCGTCGAGCCCTCCGAAATGGGTTGTTTTATTCACAAAATAAATATACCGCCAATTTCCATTATAAATAAATGAATGCTCCCGCGTCCGGGAAAACACCAGAGAGTATCAAATCCGGGTTCCCTTCATGGCTTTGCCGATCGCTATATTCATGATCCTTTCGGCATAGGGCCTGGAAATATTATTCAGCTTCTCTATTCCGGCGCGAATCCTATCTTTTTCGCCACTTTCTACCAGTCCTCTCAACTCTTCAACGGCCTCCTTTGTAGTAGCCAACTCTTCGGCCGTCATCAAGGTTCCGTTCTTTTCCACAAAATGAGCCGTCTCCTCCAGCAGTTGCCGGGCTTCGTTCCTGGCTTCTGTGAGCGATCGCACCTGGATATCATCCGATGCATGCACGATAGAGTCCTGCAGCATTTTTTCTACATCGGGATCCGTTAATCCGTACTGTGGCCTTACCTCAATGCTTTGCTCTACACCACTACGAACCTCCTTTGCTCTTACAATCAAAATGCCATCCGCGTTAATGAGGAACGAGATCTCAACTTTCGGAAATCCCGCCGGCATTCCGGGAACTCCCTTTAGGTTGAACTCTGCCAGTTTTCTATTGTCTTTCACCATATCCCTTTCTCCCTGGAAAACGGAAATACGAATACTTCCCTGGCCGTCCTTTTGGGTAGTGTATTGACGTGATGTGCGTGAGGGGATCTTGGAGTTGCGGGGTATCAGCACGTCCATCAGTCCTCCCATGGTTTCAATCCCGAGCGAGAGCGGGGTGATATCCAGTAGTAGCACCTCTTTATTGTTGCCGGACAGGACATCCGCCTGCACGGCGGCTCCCAATGCCACTACCTCATCAGGATCCAGCGTATCATTTACAGGCCGGTTGAAGAAACCGCTGACGAGTTCCTTCACCAATGGCATCCTGGTGGAACCGCCGACCATGATCACCTCATTTATTGCGGCAATGGTCAAACCTGCATCCTTAAGGGCTTCTTCGCATCGGCCGATCGTTGTTTCGATAAATGGCCGTGCAATGGCCTCCAGTTCTTTGCGGGAAAGTGTGATGCGTTTGCCAAGTATCGTGTCGTTAAATGAATCATTATTGGCCAGGTATCTTTTCGCCGTTTCGGCTAGCAGGCGGAATTCCTGCGCGATGCTGCGTTGATCCAGTCCTTCCCCGCCAACGGTTTCATTTTTCCCGATCCAATGCCCCGCAATGGCGCGGTCGATATCGTCCCCTCCGAGAAACGTATCGCCATTAGTGGACAGCACTTCG
>DATHKS010000378.1:0-3402 GCA_035488975.1 Chitinophagaceae bacterium
ACCAGGGGAATGGCAGTTCCTCCGCCGACCAATCCAACCAGCGATTGGAAGAAGAATCATTGCTAAATGCATGGTCCGCATATATTCAAAAATTAAAGTTGGCGAAGAACCCCGCCGCGCAGTCCTTTCAATTGGCGCGGTTGATCATACGGGATGAAAATTCATTCGAGGTGATCACCAGCAATAATATCGAGCAGAAGTTCATCGAACAACAACGCAATCCCCTCTTCGAGTACCTGCAGCAGCAATTGAACAACCGGTTGTTGCAATTCAATGTCTCCATCACGGACAAACCAATACAGCAGGAAACGCTGGACATCCCGCTTTCTTCGAAAGATCAATTCCTCAAATTGGCGGAACAATACCCCCTGATCAGGGAACTGAAGGAAAGGCTGAAGCTGGACCTCGACTACTAGAACCAATTTGGCAATTTAATAATTTGACAATGTGCCAATGATCTATATGCGATTATTCACTACACATCGGAGCACGCTCCAATTGTCAAATTATCAAATTCTCAAATTGCCAAATTGCTCACAACCTCATTTTAGCTTAATTTCGACGAAAATTTAAAGGCAAATGGCTGAATCGATATTGATGCCCCGTTTAAGTGACACGATGACCGAGGGTGTCATTGCCGCCTGGCACAAAAAGGTCGGCGATCCTGTAAAGAAAGGAGACTTACTCGCGGAAGTAGAGACTGACAAGGCCACCATGGAACTGGAAAGTTACAAGGATGGCACCTTGCTGCATATCGGCACCGAGAAAGGCGGCAAACTCCAGGTGAATGATCTCCTCGCCATCATCGGTAATTCCGGCGAAGATATATCCGGTATGCTCAAAGGCGGCGGTGAAAATAAGGCGGCCTCCCAACCCGCCAAGAAAGAAGAAAAGAAAGCAGATCCGGCTCCCAAAGAGGCGGCGCCTAAGGAAACACCTGCACCAAAGAAAGAGGAGGCCAAACCGGCCGCCGCGCTTGATATCTCCAAGATGGAGGAAGTCGTGCTCATGCCCCGTCTCAGTGACACCATGACCGAAGGCGTGATCGCAGGTTGGAATAAGAATGTCGGCGATACCGTGAAGAAGGGTGATGTTCTTGCCGAGATCGAAACCGACAAGGCGACCATGGAACTCGAGAGTTATAAGAATGGAAAACTGCTGTACCAGGGGGCCAAGAAAGGCGAAAAGATCGCGGTGAACGACCTGCTCTGTATCATCGGCGAAGAAGGAAAAACAGATGTGAATGCAATAGTCGCCGCCGCCAAAGCGGGTGGCGCCGGCACTCAAGCTGCGGCTGCAACGCCTGAAAATACAGGTACCACACAAGGTGCCGGCCAGGAATCCAAAGAGGAAGAAGACCATGGCAGCGATTCTCCCGACGCAAATGGACGGGTAAAGGCCTCTCCCCTCGCGCGGAAATTAGCAGCGGAAAAAGGGATCGACATTAAGAAGGTGAACGGAAGCGGCGATGGCGGAAGGATCGTTAAATCCGACATCGATAACTATAAACCTTCGACAGAGCCCACCACAGCTGCTACAGCCCCTTCAACGGCTGGAGGCCAGCAGCAGGCATCGGCATCTGTTCCATCCGGTGTCGTCAGCTTCGACGAGGTGCCCGTTTCCCAAATGAGAAAGGTGATCGCGAAGCGACTCGCCGAAAGTAAATTCTCCGCTCCTCATTTCTATGTGACGATGGTGATCGACATGGATAAGGCGGTGGAGGGTCGTGCGAAACTCAATGAAGGCGGTAAGATAAAGATATCGTTCAATGATCTCGTGTTGAAGGCCTGTGCCGTGGCGTTGCGCCAGCATCCTGCAGTCAATAGCAGTTGGCTGGGAGACAAGATCCGTTTCAATCATCACATCAATATCGGTGTTGCGGTTGCAGTGGAGGATGGCTTGCTGGTACCTGTGATCCGCTTCGCTGATATGAAGTCGTTGACACAAATCGGCAAGGAAGTAAAGGAGCTCGCCCAGAAGGCGAAAGACAAGAAATTACAACCCAGCGAATGGGAGGGAAATACATTTACGATCTCCAATCTTGGCATGTTTGGCGTGGACGAGTTCACGGCGATCATCAACCCACCCGACGCATGTATCCTCGCTGTAGGCGGCATCAACCAGGTACCCGTTGTAAAGAACGGCGCAGTGGTTCCGGGAAATATCATGAAGGTGACGCTTAGCTGCGATCACCGCGTGGTGGATGGAGCAACGGGTGCTGCCTTCCTTCAGACACTGAAGAGTCTCCTGGAGGAGCCATTGAGAATGCTGGCATAAAAAAGAAACACTATAAAAAAAGTCCCGGCCAAAACCGGGACTTTTTTTTATTCGAAGAATTTCTCTTCCCTTGTCAGCTTACCCGCCTCATTCAATCCTTCTATCACTACGCGTATGCGTTTACAATTATCATTGTTGAAGAAGGGTAGCGTGAAGCGTCTCGTGTTCTTATCGAATATGAGGTAGGGATTCCAGTAAAGGGTGGTGCGATAATCTCCTTTGCCCTTATCGCCATCGGTGTCATAATTCGGCGAATAGAATTCCTTCACCGGCGCATACCCATTGACGTTTGTAAAATCCAGCCCTTTCACCGAACTACGCGCAGCCTCACCCTTCTTGGTATAAACTGCGATCGCTCCCCCGGAACCTCCACCCACAGCGCCGAAGAAGGGCGGGCGGAATACCTTGATCATTGCCACATCAGTCATGGGAGTCGACTGAATGAGATCGATATCGGTGTTCATTTCATTAAGAAAAACGGATGGCGTTCCTCCTCTCCAGGAAAGGGATGTGCTCGAGCCGGCGCCGGAGATCTGAAGGCCCGCGACTTTTCCTCTCAGATAATCAAGGATGCTCAGCGAAGAATTTGCAGACGGGTCATCGGACAGGATAAAAGTGTATCCATCCCCGCCGCTGAAGAAACCGGATGTATATTCATCATCCATCTTGTCCTTCACCGATTTCACCCGGCCTTTCACCTGCACGCCTTCGAGTGTCTTCACCCGCTGCCCTTCGAAGAAATCCTCCTGCCGCAGTCTCGTCATTCGCTCATTTCTCTTGATGATGGCGCTGTCCGGCACAATGGGGTTGAGAAAAGGCTGGGGCCCGACCACCGGTTTATAGGGGAACCGGACCGCCTCGCTTCGAAAATCGAAACTCGCCGTCGAGGTCAGCGCCTTGTTCTTGTCGTTGTTGAATTGATAATACAATTTGGCAGTATCGAAAAAGAACAGGTTTCCGATGGTGAACTCGCCCTTGGTCCCAACAGGAATGGTCATTATCTGAACGTTGTCTGTCTTTGTTTTTAATATCATTGATAGTTCCTTCCCCACGAGATCCGATTCCCGCAGACCCAGCACACGACCACGCCCGGTAAGATATGGTTCGGGTAAGGCTTTGATCGTA
>DATHKS010000379.1:0-2331 GCA_035488975.1 Chitinophagaceae bacterium
AGCGGCGATCCTTCCGCCGTCCAGATGCTCTTGTAGGCCGCGGCGCTTTTAGGCGCCCGCAAGGGAACGATGATCCCTTTCACCAGGATCGTCCTCCACCATTTCGCCACATCGATCACCCGTTCGTCCATCAGGAATTCATTCAGGTACCGGCGAAGATCCTTCACCGAAGTACTGTCAGGAGAACCGAGATTCATCAATAAAATTGCCTTGGTAGGAGAAGCCATACTACTGGTGTCTGAATGAATGAGCCACTGCAATGAAAATTTGCGCAGCAAAGGTAGCTGCAAGGAAGGATTACTTCACAGGTTGCAAGCATTTTTTTCAATAACCATAGCAACTCGACGAAGAGAAACTGCGATAAGGTTGTAAATTTCATTGATCAACTGTTCTAAACCGGGATTGGCAATTCCATGACAAACCGGTGACGCAACACGAGTCCATCAACTTTACCTTTGCCAACTCTATGTCATCAATCTCTCATAGCGCGACTTATCAGATCCTGGACCGGTTTTGTGTGGCGGGTATAAATTATCACCAGGCAGACATTGCGGTTCGAGGCTTATTCTCCATTTCAAAAGATGATTTTTCCACCATTGCCATAAAAGCAAAAGAGCAAAGCATTCGCAGTGTCTTCGTTCTTTCAACCTGTAACCGTACCGAAATATATGGCTTCGCGGAGAATGTAATGCTGCTGGTAGACCTGCTGACAAGTCAGACAAAAGGGACCATCCAGGAATTCCTTCCGTTTTCCTATATGAAGAAAGGTGACGAGGCATTGCATCACCTGTACCAGGTAGCCTCCGGGCTCGATTCGCAAATATTGGGCGACTATGAGATACTGGGTCAATTGAAACAGGCCGTCGATATGGCAGCAGCCGTCGACCTTGTCGGCCCGATAATGAACCGGACCATGAACTATGCCTTCCAGGCATCGAAGAAGATCAAGACAGATACAGCATTGAGCACCGGCACCGTCTCCGTGTCCTATGCGGCCATTGAATTACTCAAGGCATTGCCCGATGCAGCCGGTAAGAAAATATTGATAATCGGTGCAGGAAAGTTCGGTGGAAATGTGTGTAAGAATCTGAAAGAATATCTTCCATCCAACCCCGTTACTATCTGTAACCGCACGGATGAAACAGCCAGGCAGCTTGCCCGCAGAACTGGCGCACAGTTCGCCGGTTATGAGACGCTCCCCGATCAACTCCGGGATGCGGATATCATCATTGTCTGCACAAACAGCCGGGAGCCGGCCGTTCTTCCCTCACATCTCAGCGGTGCAGGCAACAAACTGATCCTCGATCTTTCCGTTCCCGCCAACGTACACAATGGGGTAAAGGCAATGAATGGGATCCGGGTGATCGATGTGGATGAGATCTCGACCACGATACTCGATAAGACATTCGCGCGCCGCAAGAGGGAGATACCGAAAGCAAACGAAATACTTCTCTATTATAAAAACGAATATTGCAATTGGTTGGATGAATACCGCTATTCGTTGCACATAAAAAGCTGGAAAGATAAATTGCAGGAACTTCACGAATGGCAGCCGCAGCAGTACTGCGAGCTTGCTGGCGAAAAACCGCTGCTTTCAGACGATACGAAAGTACAGAAGGCGGTTACCAGGTTGGCCGTAAATTTGCGTGCCAACCAGGAGAAAGGTTGCCAGTTCATCAACGCCATCAATGATTACCTGCAAATGTCGTGAATAGATGCCCGGGATAATTCGCATAGGAACAAGAGAGAGTCAATTGGCCGTCTGGCAGGCTACCCGGGTGAGCGAACTTCTTTCGCACCAGGGTCACCATTCTGAACTTGTGTACATCAAGAGCGAAGGCGATACCGACCTCGTTACTCCACTTTATGAAATGGGCGTACAGGGCATTTTTACCAAAAGCCTCGATATCGCACTACTGCAGGGCCGCATCGATCTCGCCGTTCATTCCATGAAGGACGTGCCGGTCGTACTCCCGCTGGGTCTCGTCCAGGTAGCCGTATTAAAGAGGGGATCCTACAAGGATATCCTCGTTACCCGGCCGGACCGGTCCACAAAAGACTCCGCTGATCCTCTCCGCATTGCGACAAGCAGCATACGCCGCAAGGCACAATGGTTGAACCGGTATCCCGGCAGCCAGATCGAGAACCTGCGCGGCAATGTCAATACCCGCCTGAAGAAATTAGCCGAAAGCGACTGGGATGGGGCCATCTTTGCAGCGGCAGGCCTGGAAAGGATCGGGCTGCGACCGGACAATTCCACGGACCTCGACTGGATGCTACCCGCGCCCGCGCAGGGAGCTATCATGGTTGTGGGTCGTATGGAGGACAGGC
>DATHKS010000380.1:0-8047 GCA_035488975.1 Chitinophagaceae bacterium
CAGCTGACCTTCGGTTATGCTGCTTAGTTCGCCCTGTATGGCATCGTCATGCACCATTTCTTTATGCCAGTTGCTATAGGCCAGTTTCATGTAGTAGGCGATAGCATTGGCGAATCCCGCTTTCTTTTCCGGATCTTCCTCTTTGAGGGCCTTCTTGATGATGACTTCCAGGTTCTTACCCAGGTGAGAGTGCTTGGGATATCTCTTGGGATAAGGCAGGGGTTTGGGCCGCTCGCTGAGGGATTCCCTTGTAGGTATAGGGTAGGGAGACTTTACATCCAGCTTGAAGTCCGAGATCAAAAAGAGATGGTCCCAGAGCTTATGACGAAAATCCTCAACATTCTTGAGATGAGGATTCAAGAATCCCATTAGTTCGATCACTGCCTGTGAATTAGCCTGGCGTCTCTCGGGATCTTCGATGCTGAGCACATGCTCTATCATCTTTTGCACGTGACGACCATATTCGCGCATGGCGAGATCATTTCTCGTAGTATTATATTCCATTTCCATAAATAGACTGTGTAGAACAACAAATGTAAGGAAGTAGTGCGAGTAATGGAAATAGGGTAAGTGGAAACCCCTGAAGAAGGAAAAAAGAAAGGGGCCCCGAACCAAGGCCCCTTTTACAAGCCACCATCCTCTTCCACCTAAGAGGTCATTTAATTAAAAGTTGATTAACGCTGGATGCCTGGCTCTTTTTGTCGGTAAGCCTCAACCAATAAACCCCACTAGTCAGTGTCCCCACTTCGGCATTAGATGACCCAGCTACCACGATATTCTTTCTCACCATCAATTGTCCCTGCGTATTGAAAATCTGAACATCAAATTGTCCGTTCATAATCTTATCAAATTTGATACCAACTATGCCATTTGATGGGTTAGGATAAATAGAAAATTTAATCCCACCGGAACTTTCCAACTGCACCTGCTTAATATTACTATAGCGAACATACCCATTGGCATAGATCTGTTTTATCCTGAAGTAATAGAGTCCCTTCGATCCGGACTGCGCAGTATACAGAAGTTTATAACTCTCTGTCGTCGACATATTCTTCGTTGCCGATCCTATACTTGAAAAATTATAACCATTTCTACTTACCTCTGCTACATAGGAGTATTCTGCAAATGCATCATCGAAGCCGCTCCAATTCAACTGCACTTTTTCATTGGTGATCTTATCCAGGCTAAACGAACGGATGTTCAACGGCAACACTGTAGCAGGACAGGTGCAGTATTCAAAATGAAAATTCACCAGGGCCGATGTTGCGATGGCGCTGTTAAAACTTCCGTTACCCGTCACATATCCTTCTACATCTATATCATAATTATACAATACGCTGTCCGTACCATAGAAGTTCGATATCGTAAGAGAATCGCTGATCGTATTGCAATCAGTCTCGTTCAGCACCGTATCATGGGTGTTCATATAGTAATCCGGACCTGAATTGGGAACTCCATCTGTCGGATCGAGCGGAATGGGATAAGTGTTATTGATTACTTTGGTAAAAGGAGGAGCCGTGAAGCCGGGTCCGATCACCTGGTCGGTACGCTTGTACTTAATATTAAAGACCTGCGGGACTGAGGCACCGTTCTCGATCGACACGCTGTCGATTATCCCCGTAACAGTGATACAGAGCTTCACACAGGTAAGCATCCCATTTATGGGATTGAATTTTGGGAATTTTACGGGCGTTGCATATACCCCGGACGGGATCTTGATGGTCGTATCATAGGCCGTTTGCCCGGCCGCACCAACGGGACATTGTCCATGAGCAGTAATATGCAGGAAAATTACAAGTAGTGGCAGCGCAATTCTTGCGATAATAGGGTACAAAGGTTTCATAGGCCACCGGTTTTGGTTGTTTCACAGGATTCACTTGGCGATGAACATAAAGGTAGAGACGCATCATCCCGCGCACAACCGTATTACTGCCCGTTTTTGCAACCAGTAATAAGTGAAGATTTCCTGAAAAAGCTCCTGTAAATATTCCTCCCGGCGTGGAAAATATACAAGCCCGGACTGGGACAAACCTGTAGTGGTTAGATCCCTGGAATCTCGATATTTACGATGTAAAAATTCTCCCGCTCTTCTGAAGAGGCACGTTTCCGTCACAAGTGCGGGACCTGATACTTCCAGGGGACTACCTTTGCGGACGAATGAAAATTGCTGTAGATACAAGATCCCTTGGCGCCAGGCAGCCCGGAGGATGCGCCCTCTTCCTTGAGGAGGTATTAAAAAGGCTCACCCGCCTGCGGCCTTCGGACGAGTTCATCTTCGTGTCCGACAAGACCACTCCCGAAGCCGCCATAAACGAGCCGAACGTGATCGCCATACGCACGGGACCCGGCGGCCGGCACCGGCTGGCCTTGAAGTGGTGGCTGGATATCAGCCTTCCCTCCTTATTAAAAAAGCATGCAGTCGATGTGTTCGTCTCAGGTGAAAAAGCCTGTTCTCTCAAGACCTCCATTCCCCAGTGCCTGTTGCTTCACGATCTTTCCCATACCTGCATGCCTTCCATGCTTACCAAAGCCGAGCTGGGATTTTATAAGAAATTCATGTCGCGCTTCGTAGAAAAGGCCGCCAGGATCATCACGATCTCAGAATTTTCCCGCAGGGAGATAAGCACTCAATATCCGCTCGCTCACGACAAGATCGATGTGGTGTACAAGGGAGTAAAAGAGATCTTTCACCCTCTTGCACCGGAGGAGACCTATCTTCTCCGCGACCAATACACCAATGGGAAAAATTATTTTATCTATGTGGGACCGGTCCATGCCCGTAAGAATCTTCAAAACCTGCTGAAGGCATTCTCCATATTTAAAAAAAGACAGAAAAGCGATTGGAAACTCATGCTCACTGGCCGGCGGCAGGACGACAATGAAAGTTTTACGAAGAGCCTCCCGAGCTATAAATACCGGGACGATCTCGTGCTGACCGGTTACGTCGAGGAGCGTTTGTTGGCGCGTTTGATAGGTTCCGCCTATGCCCTTGTCCAGCCTTCCCGGTGCGAGGGGTTCGGTGTAGCCGTGCTGGAGGCCATGCGTTGCAAGGTGCCTGTAGTAACGGGAAGGGATTCGGCCATGGAAGAAATGACCGGTGATGCGGCCATGATATCGGATACACTCTCCCACGAGGACATGGCGGATAAAATGATGATGCTTTATAAGGACGAATCGCTGAGGGACCGCCTCATTGAAAAGGGAAGATCGATCAGTGAGGGGTATGACTGGGAAAGAACGGCCGGCCTGGTATGGGATAGCATCGAAAAGGCAGCCGCTTCAAAGGTGAAACGGTAATATGATTTGGTTACCTTTGCCGTCTTCAATTAAAATAAATATGAGTTTGTCGAATATTATCATAGACGTCAATACTGATGAGAACAAGGTGCCCGATAGCATTAGCTGGAAGGCCTCGGATACTACCCTGGCCGAAGCGCAGAAGGCGAAGGCCATGATGCTTTCATTCTGGGATGGTACGGACAAGACGGCTTTGCGGATTGATCTCTGGACCAAGGATATGATGGTAGACGAGATGGCCGATTTTTTTTACCAGACGATCATGACGATGGCCGATACTTATGGCAGGGCCACCAAGTATCAGGACATGGTAGAGGACATGAAGAAATTCGCACAGGATTTTTATCAGAAATTCCGTGATAAACAATTGAAGGAAAATAAGGCATAAACCCGCCGGCTACCGGCGAAAAATATTCCACTATGAGCTTAGAACAAAAGATAATGACAGATCTGAAGGCGGCCATGCTGGCAAAGAACGAAGCAGCATTACGGAGCCTGAGAGCTATCAAGGCAGCCATCCTGATAGCCAAGACCTCCGAAGGTGCAAGCGGAGAGCTGAAGGAAGATGACGAACAGAAGATATTGCAAAAGCTCGTCAAACAAAGAAAGGATTCACTGGAGATATTCCAGCAGCAGAACCGTGCCGACCTGGCCGTAAAGGAAGAGGAAGAAATAGCCGTGATTGAAAAATTCCTTCCCCGGCAGTTGACGGCAGAGGAATTAAAGGAAGCGGTGGCAAAGATCATTTCCGAAACCGGCGCCTCCTCTCCGGCAGACATGGGCAAGGTGATGGGCGCCGCCACGAAGCAACTGGCGGGTAAAGCGGATGGAAAGGCAATTTCAACGTTGGTGAAGGAAATGCTTGCTAAGTAAGTCGTGAATCGTGAATCGTGAATTGCACAGTCATTATATCAGCTTCGATACGAAGGGTTCTATTCACGATTGCCGACTCACGATTCACGTTTTTATCTTTTTGTTACCAAATTCGCTATACCACGCCGCGGTGACAGTCGTTAAATAGAAGAGCTAGTGCTTATCGACCTTGTGCAATCGTTATATTAGCTTCGATTCGACGGAGTCTATTCACGATTGACGTTTCACGTTTCACGACCGTCGGTCCGATCATCTCAAATTTATAGCGTATGCTTGTCGATCTCGTTTTCCTGTTGCTAATGATCGTTGCAATTGTGAAGGGATATCGTCGTGGACTGATCGTCGGCATTTTTTCATTCGTGGCCATCGTCATCGGCCTGGCGGCGGCGATAAAGTTGTCTGCCGTTGTTGCGGGTTATATCGGCGATGCGGTGAAGGTATCAGACAAGTGGTTGCCCGTTATATCTTTCATCGTTGTATTCATTGGGGTAGTATTGCTGATCCGCCTGGGTGCAAATCTCATACAGAAGACGGTGGAGGTGGCCATGATGGGCTGGGCGAACCGCCTCGGTGGGATCATCCTTTACATGATCATCTATACCATCGTCTATAGCGTGATACTTTTCTATGCGGGGCAGGTGAACCTGATACGGAAGGAAACCATCGACGCCTCCATCTGCTACAACTATATTCAACCATGGGGTCCCCGTGTGATCGATGGATTTGCTGCGGTAATTCCAATTTTCAAGAATATGTTCGGCGACCTCGAAGCCTTTTTCGATGGAATTGCAGCGAAAGCCCGTTAAATAAATCAAAACTACGCTCCCTTCTTATGGGGTTTAACGCATTATGACTATCTTTGTATAGTCTACAGCTTTGGTGGACTAATCATTTGAACGTATGAAATTAAATTACCTTGGATTTGCCGTGCCGCTTTTCCTTTTCTTCATCGGCCTCGAATATTATTATTCGAAGCGGAAGGGTAAGAATTTCTTTCAATATGCGGAGTCGGTTGCCAATCTCAATGTCGGTATCGCAGAAAGGCTGCTCGATATTTTCACTACCAGTTTATTCTTCTTCGTTTTCACTTATGTGTACGAGCATTTCGCCATTTTCCATATAAAGGCGGGCCCGGTTACCTGGGTACTTCTTTTCCTTGCTACGGATCTCGTATGGTACTGGTATCACCGGTTTGCCCATGAGATCAATGCCTTCTGGGCAGTTCACGTAGTACACCACCAGAGCGAGGATTTCAATTACACTGTTTCAGCCCGCATCACCGTATTCCAGGCGGCCGTTCGCTGCATGTTCTGGTGTGCACTGCCATTGATCGGATTCCCTCCTGCCATGATAGCCATTTTTCTATTGATCCATGGTCTCTACCCCTTCTTCATCCATACGCAGGCGCTTGGAAAATGGGGATGGTTTGAATATTTCATGGTCACTCCCACGCATCATGGAATACACCACGCATCCAATCCCGAATACCTTGACAAGAATTACGGCGATGTACTCATCATCTGGGATAAGATGTTCGGCACATTTGCCCGGGAACAAAAGGACGTGGAGATCGGGTATGGGCTGACCAAACAGTTAAGCAGCCATAGCTTCTTATGGCAGCATTTCCATTTCCCGCTGGAGATCTATATGAATTTTAAGTATGCCAGGGGAATAAAGGCCAGGTGGAAGGTGCTGTTCGGCCGTCCGGACGACCTTAACCCACGCTTCAGGGCCATACTCGAGAGAAAATTACTGAACAAGGGTCCCGAAACCCAATATCGCCCGACATTGGCCATACGCCAGTATGTAACGGCGCAGACCGTGTTCTCGATTTCGCTATTGTTCGTTGTCATATTGTTCGAACATTACCTGAAACCGGTTCAGCTGGTGCTACTGTCGGGGTTCATTGTCATCAGCATCATCAATAGTGGGGCGATACTTGACCAGCGGAGATGGATCTTCTACCTGGAATACACGCGCCTGATTTTAGTCATGATAGCGATTGCCGTGTTTTACCCCCATAGCTGGACATTTGGCGGGATCATTGCGGCCCTCTTGCTAACCACCTGGTACTTCCGTCCTATCAGGCGGTATTATCTGCGGGTATTGTACGCCGGACCGGTCTCCTGATAAGAAAGGGATAAGGATGTTTCATAATGGTCATCAAGCTGTTATCTTTGCATTCGAGTGTAAGGCCGCCGTTAATGACTGGATAATTTGCAGCAAAACGACTATTTTAGCAAAAATAATTGCACCGGGGATAATGAGTTACGAGATTAAACAGGATAATAAGGTCAGATTTATCGAAGAGGGAGAAGGGGAACCGCTTGTATTGTTGCATGGCCTGTTTGGAGCCTTAAGCAATTTTGAGCCGCTTATTGAGTATTTCAAGCAATACAATAAGGTTGTCGTTCCGATCCTACCCCTACTCGAAATGGATATTCTCCACACCTCCGTAAGCGGGTTGGCGAAGTTCGTCCATAAGTTCATCGAGATGCGAGGCTATACGAACGTTCACCTGCTGGGCAACTCGCTGGGGGGACATGTCGGTCTGATGTATGTGCTCAAGAATCAGCCGGACAGTATCAAGTCGATCATCCTTACTGGTAGCTCCGGCCTGTTCGAGAATGGTATGGGAGATTCCTATCCAAAGAGAGGCGACTACGAATACATACGGAAGAAAACGGAACTTACATTTTATGACCCCAACATGGCGACCAAGGAATTGGTGGATGAAGTGTTTGGCATTACCAACAACCGGCTTAAGGTCATAAAGATCATCGCCCTCGCCAAGAGCGCGATCAGGAATAATTTAGGTGAAGAGCTCAGCCAGATAAAGCTACCGACACTATTGATCTGGGGCAACAATGATACTATTACCCCGCCATTTGTCGCCAGGGAATTCAATAAGCTGATACCTAATAGCGAGCTTTATTTCATTGACAAATGTGGCCACGCACCGATGATGGAGGTCCCCGACGAATTCAATGTGATCCTTCACAAATTTTTGAAAAAACTCAATGAACCTGCAACAGTTGGCTGACTATTGGGGTCTTGGTAGAAAAATAAGGAGCCGCTATCCATGTTAACAGGAGAACTATCATCTCAGAACATTCCTTACCTGCGCCTGGACGACAAGGTGTACCAGGCACTTCAGTTGATGAATGATAACCAGGTTACGCATCTTCCCATTGCGGAAGGTGATAAATATATCGGCCTGATAAGCGAGGATGACCTGTTACTCGTAGACAACGATCACGCGGACCTCAACACTCTTCAGCAATCCTTCGGCAACGTCTCCGTCAAGAATACAGAACATTTCCTCAAAGCCGTTCAGCTTGCTGCCGAGAACGGCCTCAGCGTTGTACCGGTAGTAGACGAGGAAAATAATATAGAAGGCGCAGTGGCCTATAGCGATCTGCTTAAACATGCCTCGGAATTCATGAGCCTCAATGAGCCCGGTGGGCTTATCGTACTGGAAGTAGAAGGGAATCAATATTCCTTCAATGAGATCAGCAAGCTGGTAGAAACCAATAACGCGCAGATCACACAATTGAATACGACGAATGATATCGCTACCGGCAAGATGCAGGTCACGATCCGTATCAATAAGCCCGAGATCTCCGATATCGTCGCCACTTTCCAACGGTACGAATACAATGTAAAATATTATTTCGGGGAAGAATTGTACGCTAATGAGGTCCGCACTAACTATGATAATCTGATGAATTACCTAAAGATCTGACTATTTTGGCCCGTCTTTGGTTTCTAGTAAGTAATTATGGCTTATTTAGCTGATCTTGTCATTTCACCGGATGCAGAGGGAAATTAAATATTGCTTGTGGCTTGTCTTAGCGTTAATATCTTGCCAGTGCCT
>DATHKS010000381.1:0-2333 GCA_035488975.1 Chitinophagaceae bacterium
GTTTGTTCACGCAGATGATGAAATATCTGGCGGGATCGAAATACTTCCCCTCGCCGACAAGTCCCGGCCACCATTCCAGCGGATTGCTGTTAGCAGTAAGGGCATGGAAGATCCAGATGACATTATCTTTTGCCGCATTCAATTTCCCATGCGTTGTATAAGCCAGGTGGAAGCCTGGCAGTGTAGCTCCGGAATCGAGCGTAAACGGTTGCTCGTTGGTATAGGTCTGCGTCAATTTTTAAACGTGATGAGCAAAGGTGGCCGTGAGCCTGGTGCCAGGCCCACGGCCGTATCAGTAGTCTCCTTCGCGGGTTATAATTCTGTTTATGCAACCAGTTCCTTCGCGAATACTTTATCGAAGGCCTGCTCGAAATCTGCTTTGATATCGTCGATGTACTCGATGCCGACGCTGATGCGGATCAGGTTAGGCAATGCGCCCGCCTTCTCTCTTTCGGCCTCGCTGAGTTGTTCATGCGTAGTGGACGCGGGGTGAATGGCAAGCGTCTTCGCATCGCCTACATTGGCCAGATGACTGACGAGTTTCAGCGAGTCGATAAACTTGCGGCCATTGTCCGCGCCTCCCTTAATTCCAAACTGAAGAACACCGCCGGCGCCCTTCGGTAAATATTTCTTGGCAAGGGCATGATAAGGACTGCTCTTGAGACCCGGGTACCAGACAAACTCAACCTGCGAATTCGCCTCCAGCCATTGCGCAAGCGCAAGTGTATTTTCTACGTGGCGCTGCATACGAAGACTGAGCGTCTCGAGCCCCTGTAAGCCAAGGAAAGAGTTGAAAGGACTTTGGGAAGGACCGAAGTCGCGGAGACCTTCCACCCGTGCACGGATGATGAAGGCAATATTGGGAAGTCCGAGCGGATTATTTTCGCCGAATACATCCCAGAACTTAAGACCATGATAGCCTTCGGATGGCTCGGTAAACTGCGGGAACTTTCCATTTCCCCAATTGTAATTACCGCCGTCGATGATCACGCCACCAATGGTTGTGCCGTGGCCGCCGATCCATTTTGTAGTAGAGCTGACCACGATATTAGCGCCATGTTCCAGCGGCCTGACAAGATAACCACCCGCGCCGAAGGTATTATCGACGATAAGCGGCAGGTCATATTCTTTGGCGAGTGCAGCGAATTTTTCGAAATCGGGAACGCTAAGCCGGGGATTGCCGATCGTCTCCAGGAAGATCGCCTTGGTATTTTTATCGATGTGAGGAACGAAGCTGTCTGCATCGTCCCCATCGGCGAAGCGGGCTTCGACGCCCAGTCTCTTAAAGGCGACCCTGAACTGGTTGTATGTTCCGCCATAGAGGTAACTGGATGCAACGAAATTATCACCCGCCTGCAGAATATTGTTCAGGGCGATGAATTGCGCCGCCTGCCCCGAAGCAGTCACGAGCGCCGCCACTCCGCCCTCGAGCGCCGCCATGCGTTGTTCGAAAACATCATTGGTCGGATTCATGATCCGGCTATAGATATTGCCAAATTCTTTCAGACCAAAAAGATTGGCGGCATGCTCGGTGCTGTTGAAGGCATACGAGGTTGTTTGATAAATGGGAACCGCTCTCGCTTTGGTAGTGGGATCGATTTGCTGCCCGGCATGAAGCTGCAGGGTGTCGAAGTGAAGAGTGTTACTCATGACAAATGTTTTTTGTTGTTAGAATTTTTAAAAGATAAAGCCGTGAAAACCTTGGATGAAACGGAGGAATAGTGCCTAAGGAAGACAGCAGGAACAACAACATCCCGGGAAGCTGGAGGGGAAAATATGGAGTTGTGTTGTCATTGCTGATAATTACTCTACGAATGTAGTAGGGTAACTTCGATCAGGCAAAAAATTCTTCCGGTCATGTGCTAATTATATGTTGAAATGGTTGTTTTCAGTGAACGATTGTTTGTTTCGGACCTTTCGAATGCCTGTTCGAGGTCCTTTACCAGGTCTTCGGCCTCCTCCAGTCCAACGCTGAGCCGGATGAGGCTGTCGGCCACGCCCGCCGCCTTCCTCTTCTCGACCGGGATGGATTTGTGCGTCATTTGCGCCGGGTGACATAGCAGGCTCTTAACCCCGCCCAGGCTTTCCGCCAGCTTGAAATAGTTGGTGGAGGTCACGAACGCATTGGCAGCAGCGGTGTTATCCTCCTTGAGTGTGAATGAAACGACCCCGCCGAAGCCTGTGGCCTGGGCCGCCGCGATCGTATGATTGTGGTGGCTCGACAGTCCCGGGTAATATACCTTGTCGACGGCGGGATGGGATTGCAGGAACTCTGCTACTACCTGAGCATTCAGGCAATGCTGCTTCACCCGTAGTGGGAGAGTCTCGATCCC
>DATHKS010000382.1:0-5375 GCA_035488975.1 Chitinophagaceae bacterium
CTCGGAATTCTCTTTGCCTGTGCAAACCGCAATACCGGGAAGCTGGAATAGCCGCCGACGCCAATAACGGCATCGGGCTTGAATTGCTTCATGATCTTCCGTACCTGCGAAAAACTCTTCAGCAGTTTAAAAGGAAGCCCAATATTTTTTATCAAAGAACTCCTGTTGAATCCCGCTATGTCCAGCCCTTCTATCCGGTAACCGGCCTGCGGAACCTTCTCCATCTCCATCTTTCCTTTTGCTCCCACGAAAAGTATCTCTGTCGTAGCGTCGATCTTCTTCAGTGCGTTTGCATTGGCGATAGCCGGGAAAATATGCCCTCCTGTTCCTCCTCCTGCTATGATGATCTTCTTGCTCATTGATATTGCCTTCACGTAATCAGGCCCCCTTATTTTTCTCCGCTTCCAGCGCCGCCCTGCCTTCCAGTTGCTCCACGTTTCGTGCAACGCTTAGAATGATCCCGATGGCGAGGCAGGTAAATATGAAACTACTGCCGCCCATGCTTACCAGGGGAAGCGTTACTCCCGTAACCGGAAAAAGGTTCACCGTTACCGCCATGTTTGCGATGGCCTGTATCGCCAGGGTGAAACTCAGCCCAAGTGCGAGAAAGGCGCCGAATGCATAGGGACATCGCTTGAATATCCTGATGCACCGGTAGAGGAAGACGAGATAAATGAATACGATGAATGTTCCTCCAATAAACCCATATTCCTCTATGATGATCGCAAAAATAAAATCATTGTAGGCCTGTGGAAGATAGTCGCGCGTGGTGCTATTGCCCGGACCAACGCCGAGCAGTCCGCCTTTCGCTATCGCAATCTTGGCCTGGTTCACCTGGTACATTTCATCGTTATCCGCTTCCTTTCCGCCATAAATGAAATTCTCTACGCGGCCTACCCAGGTATCGAACCTTCCGAATAATCCGGCAGAGGTCTTCTTCGCGGGAAGCACCTCTTCATCGCCCGACTTGTGACGCGATACCGCCGCAATGATCAGGAAGAGTATAGGAACCAGCGCGACTCCCATGACGATCAATATATGTTTCATCCTGGCCCGGCCAATGAAAAGCAGCATGAGGCAACTCGCTCCAAGCAATAAAGCAGTGGAGAGGTTTGCCGGTGCGATCAGCATGCAGGTGATGGCCACGGGCACCATGACCGGCAGGAATCCCTTGCGGAAGTCCTTTATTACATTCTGCTTCTTGCTTAACATCCGTGCGAGGTACATGAACAAGGCGAGCTTGGCGAGATCGGAGGTCTGCATGGTCATGTTGATCAATGGCAACCTGATCCAGCGGCTTCCTTCATTCATTCTCACCCCGAAGAAGAGCGTATAGAACAACAAAGGAATCGTTAGCAGGAAAAGAATCGTCGCTACGCGTGAATACAATGTGTAGTTGACGAGGTGGGCGAAATAGATCACCAGTACGCCGACAATGATGAAGGCGATCTGCTTGAAGAGATATATTTCGGTGTTGCCTTTGTAATTCTTGTAGGCCAGTGAACCCGTAGCGCTGTACACGGCGAGCAGGGAAACCAGGGCCAGCAGGATCACGAGCGCCCATATCACTTTATCGCCCCTGGTCTTGCTGAGCAGGTGGCGGGCATTGAAGTTCCCTCCCATATCACCAAACCGTATGTCTTTCGCTATCTCCATCTGTTTACACGTTTGCTCTTCCTTCTGAATTTTTACTTTTTACTTTTGACTTTCTAATCATAACTCTTTTACCGCCTTCTTAAACTGGCTCCCCCGGTCTTCATAATTCTTAAACAGATCGAAACTGGCGCAGGCCGGGCTGAGCAGCACCACATCACCCTTTGTTGCAAAATGAAAAGCAGCATGTACGGATTCCAAGGCGCTGCCTGTATTTACGATCGGACTAACTATGTTTCCAAATGCCTCGTGGATCTTGCGATTGTCCGTTCCGAGACAAATGATGGCTTTTACTTTTTCTTTGACCAGTTCGGTAATGAGCGAATAATCATTTCCTTTATCCACACCACCGAGGATGAGGACGGTCGGTTTAGTCATGCTTTCCAGGGCGTACCATGTGGAATTCACATTGGTAGCCTTGCTGTCATTGATAAATTCGACACCGCGGATAGTAGCCACCGGCTCCATCCTGTGTTCGAGACTTTGAAAATCCTGCACCGCCTCGCGGATCTTGTCCTTTCGGATGTCCATCGTGGCTCCGGCTACACATGCTGCCATTGTGTTGTATTGATTATGTTTTCCTTTAAGGGCGAAGTCATAGACACTCATGCTTGTAAAATCTTCTCCTGTCCTTACGTACATGTCCCCGTCTTTGATAAATGCGCCTTTTGTTACTTCTGTTTTCATACTGATTGGCAGTTGGTTTGCTTGAATCTCGAATCCAATGATTAATGGTTGATTAATGTATTTCATAGTTACTTCATCGTCGGCGTTGAAAATGAAATGGTCGCCAGCCTGCTGATTCATCGTGATCCGAAATTTGCTCCGGATATAATTCTCGAAATTGTAATCGTACCGGTCGAGGTGATCCTCGGTGATATTGGTAAGGATCGCGATATCTGGCCGGAAGGTCTTTATATCATCCAGCTGGAAACTGCTGATCTCGGCAACATAGACCGGCTTCGGAGCCTCGGCCACCTGCCGCGCAAATGAAAAGCCGATATTTCCCACCATGGCCGAATCCAGTCCTCCTCTGAGACAGATATGCTGAATCAGTGCCGTCGTCGTCGTCTTGCCATTACTGCCCGTGATTGCGATGATCCAGCTATCCCCTTTATAGCGATAGGCGAGTTCGATCTCGCTGATGACCGGTATTCCTTTTTTCCGGATGCGTTTCACCCATTCATTCTTCTCGGGAATGCCAGGACTTTTCATTACCTCGTCCGCATTCAATATCCTGTCCTCGGGATTGCCGCCCTCCTGGAAATCGATTGCTGCCGCCTTCAACTCGTTACGATAATTTTCTTTCAAAGAGCTTTCGTCATACACAAAAACATCGTATCCTTTCTGCTTCGCCAGGATAGCTGCACCAACACCACTCTCGCCTCCACCCAGTATGACCATTCGTTTCGCCATAGACAGATCCGCAAACCCCGGGGTTTTTTCCAGCCAGGTTGCTGTGTTATTCATTTTACTTTCAGCAACAGGAAAAACCTGTCCTGTTTTCAAAGGGTGTACGGAAAAAATGGTTCTTCACAAGCATCAGCTTTGGTAATGCACCACAAATAGTTGATGATAGAGTCCGGTCTCATGAGGGGTCGGGAACGATGGCTTGGTTTTTCAACTAGATCCGCTGGCTTTATCTATCTCATGCCAGATTTATCGCATTATTCGTCTTAACTATATCCGTTCAAATCATTATACACTGGAACAATAATTCCTTCTATCTCAATTTCAGCGTCGCAATACTCATCAATACACACAGCACGGTAACGATCCAGAACCTTGTCACGATCTTCGCCTCATGGTATCCTCTTTTCTGGTAGTGGTGGTGCAGTGGGCTCATCAAAAAGATCCTTTTCCCAATTCCATATTTCTTCTTCGTGTATTTAAAGTAGGTGACCTGCAAAATCACACTCACATTCTCCACCAGGAATACGCCGCAGAAGATGGGTATCAGTAGTTCCTTATGAACGATGATGGCGATAGCCGCTATGATCCCGCCGAGTGTCAGGCTGCCGGTATCACCCATGAATACCTGCGCCGGGTAGGAATTATACCACAGGAAGCCGATGCATGCCCCCACCATCGAGGCAATGAAGATGGAGAGCTCGCCGAGGCCCGGGATATACATGATATTGAGGTAATCGGCGAAGAAGAAACTGCCGCTCGCATAGGCGAATATCCCAAGACACACACCGATCAACGCCGAGGTCCCCGTAGCCAGGCCATCCAGGCCATCCGTAATATTGGCACCGTTCGATACAGCGGTGATGATGAATATCACTATCAGGATATACAATACCCAGGTGTATTTTCTCAGGCTCTCCGGCAATAACTTCGAATAGTTGAACTCGTGGTTCTTTACAAATGGAATGGTCGTGATCGGCACCTTCGATTCGGTGAAATATTTGGTGCGCCCATTCACTTCCTTTGCAAGAACGGTCGTATCCGTTGCCGTAGGCTTCCCAATGAATTCACGCCAGATCTTTACTTCGCTATTGAAGTATAATACTGCTCCAACGGTAATGCCCAACCCCACCTGGCCAAGAATCTTGAACCAGCCGGCCAATCCATCCTTGTCTCCTTTCTTATAGGCCGCTCCCTGTTGTTGTGCGCGGCGTTTTGCCTTTAATTTCAAATAATCGTCTACGAAACCGATGGCTCCCAGCCAGACGGTGGAGACCAACATGAGAATGATATAAACAGTATTCAACTTTGCGAAGAGGAGGGTCGGGATGATTATTCCAAGGATGATGATCACTCCGCCCATGGTCGGTGTGCCTTTCTTCATTTGCTCACCAGCCAACCCGAGATCACGAACCGATTCACCCACCTGCTTGCGTTCCAGGAAGCGGATCAGCCTGCGCCCATATATCAGTGTAATGAATAGCGAAGTCAGGACCGCGAGTAGTACGCGGAAGGAGATGAACCGATAGAGTTCACTCCCCGGGAACTTGATTCCCTCTTGTTTCAGCCAATCGAATAAATGATACAACATGGTTCCTGGTTTTGGAGTAATGCCCGTTCGTAACGGCCTCCTTATTTATCTAATAGTTCAAATATTTCCCGCACTACTTCCTTGTCGTCAAAATGATACTTCACGCCCTTGATCTCCTGGTATTTCTCGTGCCCCTTGCCTGCAATCAAGATGATGTCTTCCTGTTTTGCCAGGCTGATCGCCGTCTTTATCGCCTCTCTCCTGTCAACGATCGAGATATACTTTCTCTTCGCCGCGGGGAGTAAGCCCTCCTCCATATCCTTAATGATCATCGCAGGATCCTCGCTCCGGGGATTATCGCTGGTGAATATCGCCCTGTCGCTATGCTCACAAACCACCTCCGCCATCACCGGTCTCTTCGTTTTATCCCTGTCTCCACCGCAGCCCACCACCGTTATTACCTGTTCGAATCCCTTTTTCAATTTCCTGATCGTTGCCAGCACGTTGAGCAATGCATCAGGCGTATGGGCATAGTCGACGATCGCTATCACTTTTTCCTTCGGCGAGATCAGGTAATCGAATCTTCCTTCTGCACCGGTGAGGATGCTCATGCACCTGAGTATTTCCAGCCGGTCTTCGCCAAGGCAGATGGCCGCAGCATATACCGCCAACAGGTTGTAGGCATTGAATTCACCGATCAACCGGAAGTGAACTTCCTGGTCATTCACCAACATCGACAATCCCGACAAACTATTTTCAATGATCTTTCCTTTGAAATCCG
>DATHKS010000383.1:0-7190 GCA_035488975.1 Chitinophagaceae bacterium
AGGACGAACCCCTGGTGGACGCAAAGGGTCTGTATCATATTCTCATCCCCGACCCGGTGGCCTACGACCTCGAGTTGAGCCAGCAACATAATTTTCTCTTCCTCACCGGCGCCAACATGGCCGGAAAGAGCACGCTGATCAAGTCGCTTGGCTCGGCAGTCTTCCTCGCACACATTGGCATGGGCGTGCCGGCGGCCTCTATGAAGCTGACGCTCTTCGATGGACTGTTGAGCAATATCAATGTAGTGGACAACATTGCCAGGGGAGAGAGTTTCTTCTTCAATGAAGTGCAGCGGATAAAGAATACCATCGAGAAGATAACCAATGGAAAAAAATGGCTCGTGCTCATCGATGAATTATTCAAGGGCACGAATGTACAGGATGCCATGAAGTGTTCGCTCACCGTAATAAAAGGCCTCATCAAGATAAAAAGTTCGCTGTTCGTCCTCTCCACCCATCTCTACGAGATCGGTGAGGAACTCAAGGTCTTTCCCAATATTTCCTTTCGCTACTTCGAGACCAGGGTCGCCGATGATCAGCTGCAGTTTTCTTATCAGTTGAAGGAAGGCATCAGCGATGACCGGATCGGGTATGTCATTCTAAAACGGGAGAAGGTGGTCGAAATGCTGGAGAAATTGTGAGCTTGTGAACGTGAATTGTGAGTCGTCAATCGTGAACGTGAATCGTGAGTCGTCAATCGTGAATACAACACTCCGCTATAGGAATATTCGAATCGATTGGAACAGGACCTTGCTCGATTCGAATATTCTCATTATAGGGTGTGGTATTCACGATTGACGACTCACGATTCACGTTCACGATTCACGACGCCCATGATTCAGGTTCACGTCACAAATTTGTTATCTTCATGCAAACGCGCATAATCGTATGAGACCTGCATCTTTCTTCTTCCTTTCATTGCTATTCTTATTCCCGGCCAACATCCTCACGGCGCAGGCCAGGGTGGACGTGCTGCACTATTCATTTGATATTACGCTCAGCGATCACTCCGATTCCATTCACGGAAAGGCAACGGTCCAGCTCAGGTATCTCGTGCCCGCATCATCGGTGGCATTCGATCTTGTCACAACCCGCCCAAACGGGAAAGGAATGACGGTATCGGGCGTGACCGGGAAGAATGTAAAGGAATTCTCGAAGGACGCGGATCACCTGAACGTACAGCTGCTGCAACCGGCTGCGGCAAATGACACCGCCTCTTATACTATCACCTACGCTGGCATACCGGCGGATGGACTCATCATTTCAACAACGAAGTATGGTCACCGGAGTTTCTTTGCAGACAACTGGCCCAACCGGGGACACAACTGGATACCATGTATCGACGAACCCGGTGATAAGGCGCCGGTCGAATTCATTGTCACCGCCCCAGAGCACTACCAGGTCATAGCGAATGGAATAAAAGTGGAAGAGACCGATATGCCCGGTAATACAAAGCTCACTCATTGGAAGGAAGACGTTCCCATCAGCACTAAGGTGATGGTGATCGGCGCGGCAGACTTCGCGGTCAGTCTCTCCGGCATGATCGATGGCTGCATCCCCGTGTATAGCTGGGTGTATCCCGAGAATCGCAATGAAGGATTCTACGATTATGCACAGGCGGCTACCATCTTGCCATTTTATATAAAATATGTCGGTCCCTACGGTTATAAGAAACTCGCGAATGTGCAATCGAAGACGCGGTTCGGCGGCCTCGAGAATGCGAATACTATTTTCTATGCGGAGAATTCGGTGACGGGCACGCGAAAATCAGAGACACTCCTGGCGCACGAGATCGCACACCAGTGGTTCGGCAATATGGCAACGGAGAAGACCTTCGCGCATCTTTGGCTCAGCGAGGGATTCGCTACCTATATGACCATTCTCTACATGGAGAATAAATACGGGATTGACACGGCCAGGGCGATGCTGAAGGAAGACAGGGCACAGGCGGCCGAGTTTGCACGGAATACCGACCGGCCCGTGGTGGATGACACCCAGGACTACATGCAATTGCTGAATGCCAACAGCTATCAGAAGGGCGGCTGGATACTGCATATGCTGCGCCGGCAACTAGGCGATACCGTCTTCCAGAGAAGTGTGCGGAGTTATTATGCTACGTATGCGGGCAAGAATGCCGATAGCAAGGATCTCGAAACGATATTTGAGAAGGTATCGGGGAAAGACCTAACTGTTTTCTTCCGGGAATGGCTCTATACCGGCGGCATTCCAAGGCTGAATGTAAAATGGAGTAATGTAGGCGCGAAGCTTACACTGGAAATAAAACAACTGCAGAAATCACCGTTTCAATTTCCCCTCGAGATAAATGCCATCACCGTTTCCGGAAAGACGATTACCCAAACGATCAATGTCACTACCGCTACGCAAACCTTCTTATTACCCGTGAAGGAAAAAATTTCGTCGATCCAATTGGACCCGAAGGTCTCGTTGCTATTTGAGGGAACGCTGAGCGAACAGAAATAATTGTCATTTATCTGTGCTAGCCCTTTAGCATTGTCGATGGAATTCGCGAAAGATATTGCTACGCCGGTAAGTTCGCCAATTTGGCAATCTTTACTGGCGCGGCTGAGTGCTTGAATCGTAATTATCATGGCGCCTAAATGACTAATAAGATCAAGGTTGATTCATACGTTGTCAATCCTTCCGCTTTTTCACATTTTTATTCTGGTGTTTTTCCCCTTGGCTTCGCTGGCTGGCAATCGATATTTGTCTCACTGTAAATCGCTTACTTAAGTATCTGTTTACGTAGACGGATATAGTTTCAAACAGCCGAAAGGCCCATGTGGATGTCAATGTGTAGGTTTGCTTCTGGTCAAAGTGTCGAATCGATACTTTGGGCGGGGTGCAGCTCTCTCACGACTTGACATCAAAAAGGCGGTGGCGGCGGGGGAGGGAGGGCCCCGCCAGGGGTTGCGTCGAGAATAAACGAAAGCCTAAGCCCAAATAAACCACTACCACAATTAAACCACTACTTAAATAGAGTTTTTTTACAAACTCCCTGGGGTATATTTCACCTTCCCCTAATACCCGCATTCAATACCTTCCTCCCATGCTCATTAAAATACATGGCAGCGCTGTCTATGGAGTAGAGGCAACCACGATCACCATTGAAGTAAACTGGATGACTACCGGAAAAGACCCGATGATCGTAGGTCTCCCCGATAGCGCAGTAAAGGAAAGCCTGCAGCGCGTGGAGAGCACCATCAAGACCAATGGGTTCATGATGCCGCGGACAAAAGTAGTCGTCAACCTCGCACCGGCCGATATCAAGAAGAGCGGTACCGCATTCGATCTCCCAATTGCCATCGGACTGTTGGGCGCCACGGAACAAATCGAAAACAAGGAAGCCCTCGGAGAGTATGTAATAATGGGCGAACTCAGCCTCGACGGCGAGGTCCGCGCCATCAAAGGCGCCCTGCCCATCGCGATCCAGGCGAGGAAGGAAGGCTTTAAGGGATTGATCGTCCCTGAGATGAACGCAAAGGAAGCCGGCCTGGTGAATAATCTTGATGTCTATGGCGTCTCCCATATCAAACAGGTCATCGATTTCTTCGAGAATAAACAAACAGGCCTCACGGCCGTGGTGGTGAATACACGAGATGAATTCTTCCACTCGCAATACGACTTCGAAATAGACTTTGCGGATGTGAAGGGACAGGAAAATATAAAACGGGCATTGGAGATCGCAGCGGCGGGTGGGCATAATGCCATTCTCATCGGTCCGCCCGGCGCGGGAAAGACGATGCTCGCCAAGCGCCTCCCCACCATCCTGCCTCCGCTCTCCTTGCAGGAGGCGTTGGAGACCACGAAAATCCATTCGGTGGCGGGCAAGTTGCCGGAGAATTCAACACTCGTCTCACGACGACCGTTCCGCTCACCACATCATACCATTTCAGATGTAGCGCTCGTGGGTGGTGGCGGCATGCCGCAGCCCGGTGAAATCTCATTGGCTCACAATGGCGTTCTCTTCCTCGATGAATTACCCGAATTCAAAAGAACAGTGCTGGAGGTAATGCGTCAACCGATGGAAGAAAGAAGAGTGACCATTTCGAGGGCGAGGGTTGCCATCGACTTCCCCGCGAGCTTCATGCTGATCGCCTCCATGAATCCCTGCCCCTGCGGATTCTACAATCATCCCGACCGCGAATGCAGTTGTCCGCCCGGCACCGTTCAGAAATACCTCAACCGGATCTCCGGTCCTTTGCTCGACCGGATCGATCTGCATGTGGAGGTCACACCCGTTGCCTTCAGTGAACTCTCTTCGGCGAGGCAGCAGGAGAACTCGGCCAGCATCCGCGACCGGGTGATCTCCGCCAGGGAAATACAGGCCGCACGTTACCTGAAGAACGAGGGCATCTATTGTAACGCCCAGATGAGCAGTAAGACCCTGAAGGAGATCTGTATCATCAACTCCTCCGGCCAAAACCTGCTGAAGGCGGCCATGACCAAACTGAACCTCTCCGCCCGTGCCTACGACCGCATCCTGAAAGTCTCCCGCACCATCGCCGACCTCTCGGCCAGCGATGAAATAAAGCCCGAACACCTCGCAGAAGCCATTCAATACCGGAGTCTGGACAGGGAAGGCTGGGCAGGGTGAGGTTTTGGTTGAGAGGTGAGGGGGTGTGGGCTGAGGAATTAGGAATAGGGAATAAGGAATTGGACTCTGGTAGAAGTGCTCCTACGTTCCCGAGACTTTTCAAAACAGGCGGCAAGACTCTGCTGGCAGCCCAATTCCGCATCCCCTACACCTAATTCCTGGCTAACCAAATACCCCAGACCAAACCCTCTTCGGGAAAATTCCCGAACTTGTAGACTATTTCCTTGTTAAATACCATTCACTCAATTCTCTTTCTTTCATATGAAGATCTTATTACATTACCTGAAACCCTATAAATGGCTGGTAGCGCTTGTCCTCCTTCTCGCGGCGATCAACATCGGTTTTTCCCTTATCGATCCCATCATCTTCGGACGCTTGATCGACCTGGGCTACAAATATGCGGCTAACAGCTCAGCCTATCAGCCCCTGTGGTGGAACTATGCAGGACCGGTGCTCAACCTGCTCCTGGCGTCGATCGGCGTTGCCATGGTGAGCCGGATCGCCAAGGCCTTCCAGGATTATTTCCTGACATTGGTGACCCAGAAATTCGGAGCCACCGTGTTCACGCAGGGACTGCAACACGCCATGAGCCTGCCCTACCAGCAATTCGAAGACCAGCGCAGCGGCGAGACACTGGGCATCCTGCAAAAGGTGCGACTGGATACGGAAAAATTCGTCGCTTCCTTCGTCAACATCCTGTTTCCCGTCATCATCGGGATATTGTTCGTGGCCATTTTTGCCTATCGCATACACTGGTCTCTGCCGATCATCTACTTCGGAGGCATCTTCCTGCTCACCATCGTCTCCAACCTGATGAGCAAGAAGATCAAGACGGTTCAGAAGACGATCGTGGCGGAAACCACCTCCCTGGCCGGCGCCACTACGGAATCCTTACGCAATATTGAACTGGTGAAGAGCCTCGGACTAACCACGCAGGAAGTCGGCCGCCTCAACAAGAACACATTTAAGATCCTCAATCTCGAAATAACGAAGGTGAAACGCCTTCGCAGTATAAGTTTTATCCAGGGCACTTTCGTGAATACACTCCGGCAGATCATCCTGTTCATGCTGATGTGGTTTATCTACAGGGATATCATGAAGCCATGGGAACTGGCAACGATGCAGATCTTTTCCTTCTTCGTCTTCGGACCATTGCAGGAGATCGGTAATATCATACTCTCCTACCGCGAGGCGCAGGCATCGCTCGAGAATTTTGAAAATCTCATGAAGAAGGAACCCGAGTCCAGGCCCGCCAGTCCCAAACACCTGGGCGGCATCAACACGCTCGAGTTCGACCATGTCGGGTTCAAACACCAGTCGGCGCAGCAGCGGGCCATCGAGGACATCAGTTTCAAGGTAAGGAAGGGAGAAACGATCGCCTTTGTGGGGCCATCGGGTTCAGGCAAGACCACGCTGATGAAATTATTGGTCGGCCTCTATCGTCCGCAGGAAGGAAAGATCCTTTACAATGGCATAGACGAGAATAATATCGACTTCGAGGACCTGCGCAACCAGATCGGGTTCGTAACACAGGATACGCAACTCTTCTCCGGTACCATACGGGAAAACCTGGTGTTCGTGAATCCAACCGCAACCGACGCCGATGTACAGGACGTACTGACAAAAGCCGCCTGCCAGAATTTATTAGCGCGCGCGGACAAGGGACTCGAAACAACGATCGGTGAGGGCGGGTTGAAACTATCCGGCGGAGAGAAACAACGCATTTCTATTGCGCGGGCATTGCTGCGCAAGCCGAAGCTCTTGTTGTTTGATGAGGCCACTTCAGCACTCGATTCACTGACGGAAGAAGAGATCACGGATACGATACGCAATATCTCGCAGGAAGGCGACCAGATCACGATACTGATCGCTCACCGTCTCTCCACCATCATGCATGCCGACCGCATCTACGTACTTGAAAAAGGAGATGTGGTAGAGACCGGCGATCATGATGCGCTGCTGAATGAAAAAGGATTGTACTATGCTATGTGGAGACAGCAGATCGGTGAACGAAAGAATAAGATTGTAACGGCAGTGAATAATTAATTAATTAGCCAATTTGACAATTTGATAATGTGCCAATGATCCTCTGTCCGATCATACATTACTCATCGGAGCACGCACCATTGGCACATTATCAAATTGTCAAATTGGCTAATTGTTTTTAGAACTCAAGAGGCACATTCACCTTCACCGAAAAATTCCTCCCCATATTGAACACCCCTATTCTTCCCGTCGCTAAATTCTCAGGGGCATACTTCAACCGGCTAAGATGATTCTGGTAGGCTACGTCGGTGAGATTATTCGCGCCTAAGAAGAGGCTGAATAGCGTCTTGTCTTTAGCCCTGATATCACCGCCGAAGCCTGCATTCAACAAACTATATCCTGGCGTAGCCGTCTCCGTGTTGAAGCCGGTGAAAGGATGCGACTGGTCGAATGTATTATCCAGTTCCGCCTTCACAAAAAGATTCCGGAGAAGTTTCCCATTCTTCAGCAACTCCACCTTCACCTCGTTGATTAGCCGCGGCGCGGGAATAAACGGGAGATTCTTGCTTCCATCCTGCACCCGGCTTAA
>DATHKS010000384.1:0-2387 GCA_035488975.1 Chitinophagaceae bacterium
GACGAGGTCGTTTGGGCCAGACCCCGCTGAGACAGCAGCGTAGGCAAGTCAAAAGTAAAAAGTCAAAATTCAAAAACCTCATTCGAAGAGTGTGACAGCCCAGTAGATCCCGTCTTGCGAGACCTAATTCCAAAGCCCTAATCCCCCAATTCCCTAAATGTGAGGCTCCATTAATCTTAGTCCTTCCGAATATCACGACACTTGAGCATTGAACATTGTCCGAAGTATCCCTTTGGGGAATATTGCGTATTGTCCAAAGGACTCCGGAGTCCTTCGGAGAATATTTAAATCACGCAAATCAATAATGCAAGGACCTTCCTGCTGAGGCCTAATTCCCAATCCCTAATTCCAAATTCCGCTCAACCCTCGCTGAAACGAATCACGCCGCTTCGCCCTGCTGGCGGCGTTTGCCCTCCACAAGCAGCGCATGCAGCACCTCTGTCGAAAAACCATGCAATAGTAAACGGAAGGCCGCACCTGTGGTGGGCAATGGGATCATGGGATGCTTGTTGTTGAGGGCCGTCAGTTTCTCGGGACAGTCCATGATGGTGGCCGCATATATTCCTATCACCTCATCCAGCTGAAGAGAATTAGAGGCTCGCCAGAAATCATTATCGGTCAGGAAAAATTGATACACAGGTGTGAAGATCTCTATGGCGGTTGCAAGGTCGAGGAAGTTCGACCATTTGTCCCTGAAGGGTGCAAATGGTATTGGCGTAAGGGAGATCGCCGAGAAGTCCGGTTGCGGGATCTTCCGGATCGCAGATCTCTTTTCTTCGACCGCCTTATTGAGATTGATGATGAAGTTGTAAAGATTGAGATCATGCTCCAGGAAAAGATTATTGCGGACATCCGTAACTGCCAAAGGCTTCAATGGATTCATCGGTATCTCTTCGGCGCCCCGCACATTGTCCTTCAGGAAGCGCAATACTTCCGACCCCAGGTAAAAGTGCCGCAGGATGAGAAAGTTTGCCTCTGGAGTAATGAAGTATTTCATGCCGAAGTAAAGCGACCGGTGCAACATCTTCGGCGCGTTGACGATGTTTGGGATGAATATCTTGAAGAACTGCATCAGCAGGATGGAAAGCCGCGCGAATATCTTCACCACGGGATAGAGGAATTGCCGCGTGCGGCGGCTGGAATCATAGAGGAAGGCCGCCTTCGCATCGGGATCGAAGGGAACGCTCTTGTCCATGAACAGCGCATGCCAGTGACTTGGATCGCGGTTGTTATTTACCATCTGTTCGAAGTGTGTCCGGGTGTGTAGCATTTCCTGTATTTAAAAATTATCGATCTCCTCTAATTGCATTTTATACAATCGTGCCACCACCTTTGCGGTCTTCACGATCTTTGCGGCCATCGCCTCTGTCAACAGGTCCGATTGAATGGCCTTTTCAAACCGCTCGAAATGATTCTCATTGCTATCACTGCTTTCATGATAAAGAAAGAATGATACCTGGTCATCTTTCAGGCCGAGTTGTTGCCGGATGGCCCGTCCCCATTTTCCCGATACACGGTTACCCAGTCCCTCGATGATGAACATGGCGCCGAGGAGATCAAACGGATCCGGCTGGCTTGCCCGGTGAAACATGAACGCACTCAACGCCTCGCTGCCGATATTTTTTTCTCCCGAATATATCTCCTCCGCCAGGCCGCCGCAGTTCATGTAATTCTTTTCCAGTATCTGGTAGTCCCTATGCTCGTCGGATGAGTGACGGATAAAGGCGGATCTTACTTCAAAATGCGAGATACTCACATTCGAAGCCGCGCGCGCTATCCATTGCGATCCATCGATGACCTGTTGCCTTAAATTTAGCAATAATCTTTTATACGATTCCAGCGTCAACGTACCCGAAAAGATCTTCTTCACCACCGGCACCTCCTGCAATGAGCGTTCGAAATCGAACCATACTCCCGTAAGCTGGCGCACCAGCCATTCCTGCACCGGCTTGCCGGATGTTTTTATTACGGGCGCCTTTATTTCGGCGATATTCTCCGTATTCTCCTTCCCTCCTTTGCCGGCCACTACCTTCAGTTGCATGAAACCCGTGATGAAGCGTCCGCTTTCCGGCACCATGCAAAGTATCTTCTGTCCTTCACTTAATTTTGCATTGTATAATAATTCCTCGAGCATGACGAAGATGGAAGCGGAGCCGACATTACCCTTCGTGTAAAGGTTCGTGAACCATTTGTCGTCGGGTATTTCCAGTCCCCCCTGCTGAAGAAGATTCACGATCTGTGGCTTGAAATGGTGTGATGAATAATGACAGACCAGCCAATCGATATTCTTCGGATCTATCTTTCCCTCATCAATCAACTCAAAGAAACGCCGGACGCCCAGTTTCACAATGGTATCCACCAGCTCCATATCTTGCATGAGATTGACG
>DATHKS010000385.1:0-7042 GCA_035488975.1 Chitinophagaceae bacterium
AGGCTGTTTCGGGATGGAAAAATAAAAAAACATTCTCGGCGGGTGACAGGCGTATCTGGTTGTTTACGCTTATCTCCGCACATATAACCCTGCTTCTCGGCCTCTATCAATGGCTTTGGGGAAGATATGGTATCATCAGTACGAAACTGCCAGAGGGCATAAGCCTGATGAAGGATAAATTCTATCGGTTCTTCTGGGTGGAACATCCTACGTTCATGATACTTGCCATCATCATGATCACGCTCGGCTATGGTATGGCAAAGAAACAGGTTCCCGATGAAGTGAAATACAAGAGAGCCTTCAGGTTCTTCCTGATTGCGCTGTTGATGATACTGGTAGCGGTGCCATGGCCTTTCAGGGAGATAATTGCGAGGCCGTTGTTTCCGGGAATGAAATAATACAATTAGCCAATTTGATAATTAGCCAATGTGCAAATTAGGCGTGCCACGATCCGTAATGACATTGCGAATAGGGATCATTGGCACATTGGCTAATTGGCTAATTTGTGTTTAAGGCCTTTGCAACCGCCGTCATCTCCTCCACCGTTCCCACACTCAGCCTCAACCAACTACTTCCTTCTTCGAATACCCGTGCGCCAATGATGCCCTTGGCTTCCAGTACGGCCTTGACATCCTTGCCATAGGGGGCGCTGTCGAAATAGACGAAGCTGGTCACGGAGGGGATATAAGGCATGCCTGCTTTCTTAAGTGCGTTATAGAATACGTCGCGTGCACGACGGTTTTCCTCCTTACAGAATTTCGTGAAGTCCTTATCATCCAAAGATGCCAATGCGCCGGCCAATGAGACGGCTCCTGCACCCGCATTGGCCCAGGCCTGCAATTCATTTAATTGCTTTATAGTCTGCGGGTGGGCAAGCGCATAGCCGATCCTCGCACCTGCCATGCCATGTATCTTGGAAAATGTCTTTGCGATCACGAGATTCGGATGATCATTCACCAGCGGCGCCATGCTTGGCTCTTCACTGAACTCGGTATAGGCCTCATCGAGTAATATCATTGTAGATGACGGTACCTGTTTGATGAATGCCTCGAGGTCTGCCGCCGGAACAACCGTGCCGGTCGGATTATTCGGGTTGCAGATATAGATCATCTTCGTGCCGGCATCGATGGCATCCTTCATCTGTTGCAGATCGGTCACTTTTGCTTTCGTCAGTGGAACAAGTTTAATGGCCAATCCCATCTTCTTAGCCGCTGGTATCCACAGGCGAAACGTCGGGTCCGGTGCAACCACATTTCCTTTTTGCAGCGATGCCCAGGCTGAGGCGACACCCAGTAATTCGGAGGAGCCGGCGCCGATCACGACATGTTCTTTGCTGAGGCTATAAAGCGCAGCTATCTTCTCACGCAACTGGGTGGTGGTTTCCCAGGGATAACGATTCGAACTGTTCACTGCAGCTGTCATGGCCTTGCGGGCCATAGGAGAAGGGCCATGCGGATTCTCATTAGAGCTTAATTTGATAATGGTGCCCGGTAGCCTGTCTGCAAGGAGAAATTCAGTCTCGCGGGAAAATGCCTCGCGGCTGAAGGCAAAGGCAGCCATTGCCAGTGCGCTCTTCTTAATGAGTTGACGACGTTGCATAGTGTTTGTTTAGAATTGGAAGATACAAAATGCGTGATCAAGTCAAAATTCAAAAGTAAAAATTCAAAAACCTCATTCGAAGAACCCTTTGCATCGGGGTCGGCCCGGAAAATTCGGGTTTGACGAGATCCACTTGGCCAGACCCCGCTGAGACAGCAGGAATTAAAAATTCAAAAGTAAAAATTAAAAAATCTCATTCGAAGGGCATCACTGCCCAATAGATCACGTCTGCTGAGGCCTAATTCCAAAATTCCAATCCCCAATTCCTTAAATGTGGAGTCCCAGACTTTACTGACAGCACTTTACTTTCCACCCAGTTCGATCACCTGGCAGTCTTTCATTTCCTTACCATCCACCGTAAACGTAATGAGTGTCCTTACCTTGTGCCAGCCCTGTTTGCCAGCTGCGCCGGGATTCATGTGAAGGCAGCTGATCGTTGGATCGTACATAATCTTGAGAATATGGGAATGTCCACTGATGAAAAGCAATGGCCGGTGGATCGCCAGTTCTTTGCGTGTGGCTGGGTTATACTTCGGCGGGTAACCGCCTATATGACGGATCATCACCTTCACTTCTTCACAAAGAAACATAAGCTGCTCGGGATACTCAGCGCGGATATCCGCGCCATCAATATTCCCATACACACCTCTCAGCGGCTTTGCGGCGGCGAGTTCACTGGCGATGGATGCATTGCCGAAATCACCGGCGTGCCAGATCTCGTCACATGCGGCAAAGTGTTTGAACACGAGCGGATCGAGATAGCCATGCGTATCGGAAAGGAGGCCAATGCGGGTCAATTTTTTTTATAAAGATAACCTCAATTGATGTTTTGCAGATCCATGAAGATGAATGGAATTTGAGATTAGGAATTAAGCCTCAGCAGACGTGATCTATTGGGCAGTGATACTCCTCGAATGAGGTTTTTGAATTTTGACTTTTGAATTTTGACTTGATCACGATTGACGACTCACGTTTTCTCCTTACTTTTGATCAATGCCTCACTATCGTACAGAGGGCAAAATCCCTCACAAAAGACATACGCAGTTCCGCAAGCCAGACGGAGGACTCTACTCCGAGCAGCTATTCTCTACCGAAGGCTTCAGTAACGATTCGTCGCTTTTCTATCATATCTATCCGCCCACGCAGATCATCCGGACTGACGAGCCAATCAATGTTGCGCCTACCATTGCCGAAGAAAAAATGCTCAAGCACCGGAGCTTCGAAGGATTCGGTATAAAGCCGAAGAAGGATTTCCTCGACAGCCGCAAGCCGGTACTGGTGAATAATGATTGTCATATCGTCCTCGCCGCGCCGCAGGAAAGTATGAGCACCTATTTCTATAAGAACACCGATGCCGATGAAATGATCTTCGTGCACGAAGGCAGCGGCGTCCTGCATACGCAATACGGCGAGCTCGCGTTCGCTTATGGCGATTATATCGTTATTCCCCGCGGAACCATCTACCAGATCGAATTCGCAGGGAAGGACAACCGGCTCTTCATCGTGGAATCATTCAGTCCCATCCGGTATCCCAAGAAATATCTTAGCAGGTACGGGCAGTTGCTCGAGCACTCGCCCTATTGTGAACGCGATATCCGCGGCCCAAAAGATCTCCGCACCATCGATGAGAAAGGAGACTTCCTGATCAAGGCGAAGAAAAAGGGAGTACTGTATGGCCTGCACTATGGTACGCACCCGTTCGATGTCGTAGGCTGGGATGGGTATTGCTATCCTTACATCTTCTCCATTCACGATTTCGAACCAATAACCGGTCGCGTGCACCAGCCGCCTCCCGTGCACCAGACCTTCGAGGCGCACAACTTTGTTGTCTGCTCTTTTGTGCCACGATTGTTCGACTATCACCCACAATCCATCCCCGCGCCTTACAACCATAGCAATATCGACAGCGACGAGGTGATCTATTATGTGGATGGCGACTTCATGAGCCGCAAGCATGTCACCAGGGGCATGATCACACTGCATCCTGCCGGCATTCCACATGGGCCTCATCCCGGGGCCGTAGAGAAAAGCATAGGGGCAAAAGAAACAAAGGAACTCGCCGTTATGGTGGACACTTTTCACCCGTTGATGCTGACAAAGGAAGCACTCGATATAGAGGATGAGAAGTATGTGATGAGCTGGGCGGAGTGAGTTTTCTTTGATGAAGAGAGTATTTGTTGCTAGTTGATAAGTTGATAAACTTACAGCAGGCCATGGCTTCATAAATCGGTGGGTCTCCATTTTTTTTAACCACAAGGAACACAAAGGAAATACACGGAGAACGCAAGGCATCCTTGTGTTCTCCGTGAAATCATTGTGCACTTTGTGGTAAATCTTTTGGACAAGCAACACAAGTATATTCCCATCCAAGGACACCCTTTTTAATTTTTACTTTTGAATTTTGACTTTTTACTTCTACTTTTGTTAACCATTTGGTTAATAACATGGCGAAAGGTAAAAGAGACGGAAGCATGGAGGCCCAGATCCTCGGGGCAGCAAAGAAGATCTTTATTGCCAAAGGTATGGCGGGCGCCCGGATGCAGGACATTGCCGATGAAGCCGGTATCAATAAAGCCCTGCTGCATTATTACTTCAATAATAAGGAAAAGCTTTTCCAGGTGATCTTCCTGGAGGCTGCGAATAAGCTCTTCCCCCGCGTGAACGAAATTTTCTCCGCCGATCTCCCGCTTTTCGACAAGATCAGGTTGTTCTGCGAGGAATACCTGACCATTATCTCTGAAAACCCCTACCTGCCTATGTTCGTGCTGAATGAACTCCATCGCAATCCTTCAAATTTTCTCGTGAAAATATGGAAGGACAAGAGCCGGCCGAACCCATCTGCCTTTCTCGCACAAATGGAAACAGAGGTTAGGAAAGGCACCATCCGCAACATCGGTCCTTTGCAATTGCTGATCAACCTGCTTTCCCTTACCATATTTCCTTTTGTAGCCAAACCCATGATACAACAGACTCTCGGACTCGATGAATGGCAGTTCAGAGCGACTATGGAACAACGAAAGAAGGAAATACCCGAGTTTATCATTAATGCGATACGAAAATAATTTTTTGACCTAAAATTAACCAAATGGTTAACCTTAAGAAATGGATATTCTTGCTACCCCTTCTCCCACTGATCGCAGCGGCGCAGTCGATCGACCGGCTCGATCTGGCGACGGCCTATGATATGGCAGTGAAGAACTATCCCCTTATTAAACAGAAGGACCTGATCACTCAGACGGCCGATCTTACCATCAGCAATCTTTCGAAAGGATACCTGCCCCAATTCTCGGTAAACGGGCAGGCCACCTATCAATCGGACGTCACCAAGGTGAATGTGCCCCTGCCGGGATTCGACATTCCCTCCGCCAGCAAGGATCAGTACAGGGTGACTGCCGACCTCAACCAGGTGATCTTCGACGGCGGCGCTATCAAAGAACAAAAGACGCTGCAGGAGTTGAACGCAGGAGTAGAACAGCAGAAGGTGGAAGTAGAGCTGTACAAGCTGAAGGAAAGGATCAATCAATTTTATCTCGGGATCCTGTATCTCGATGAGCAATTGAAACAGGTGAGCCTGGTACAGGAAGACATCCGCATCGGCATGGATCGCGTGCAGGCGCAGGTCAACAACGGCGTCGCATTCAAATCCAACCTGACCGTTCTCAAGGCCGAGTTCCTGAAATCTCAACAACACGCGATCGAATTGAGATCATCGCGCAAGGGACTCATTCAAACCCTCGCCATTTTTCTCCATCAACCCCTGAACGAACAGCTGCAACTGGAAAGACCCGCCGATCCCACCGTTTCCATCGACTCCAACATCAAGCGGCCGGAACTGGATCTCTATGCGAGCCAGGAGAAATTGGCCGGTCATCAGGATAAACTGATCCAGGTAAAGAATCTTCCGAAGGCGAGCCTCTTCGCACAAGGAGGGTATGGAAGGCCGGGCCTCAATCAACTCGATAACCATTTCGATTTCTTCTATACCGGCGGTGTTCGTCTTAATTGGTCGCTCGGCGGACTATACACGCGAAAAAAAGAAAAACAACTCGTGAAGATCAACCAGCGCTCCGTCGATATACAGAAGGAAAGTTTCCTGCTGAATACAAATTCTCAATTGCAACAGGAGCAATCGGACATCGAGAAACTCGATCAGCTAACCACCTCGGATCTCGAGATTATTGAATTGCGCGGGTCGGTGAAAATGGCCGCGAAGGCGCAATTGGAGAATGGCGTCATTACCGCCAACGATTACCTGAGAGAGGTCAACGCCGAAGACCAGGCCCGCCAGGCGCTCATCACACACCAGCTGCAGTTATTGCAGGCCAGGATCAATTATCAAACTATTTCAGGAAAACAATAGCCATTTATGCGTACAAGAAATTTTTTAGCCGCCGTCCTTCTCGTAAGTCTCGCATCCTGCCGGGAAAAGGACAATGACTACGATGCTACCGGCACTTTCGAATCGGATGAGGTGATCGTATCGTCGGAGGTCGCAGGAAGAATATTATCCTTCAACGTACAGGAGGGTGATACGATCTCTAAGAATAGAGTGGTCGGAGAGATCGATGCCGAGAATATGAGGCTGCAAAAGGAGCAGGTGGAAGAAAGCATCCGCTCACTCGGCGAGAAGACCTCCGATGTCTCTCCACAGGTAAAGCTGCTGGAGGATCAGCTGGCCGTTCAACAGGCTCAGCTCGCCAATCTCCAGCATGAGAAGACCAGGACCGAGAACCTGGTTAAGGAAGATGCCGCAACCGGCAAGCAACTCGATGATATCAATTACCAGTTGGAGACCGCGGCAAGACAAATGAAGGTCACGCAGCAACAGATAAACGTTCAGCGCAACAATATCTCTACCCAGAACAGATCCATCCTCAGCGAAGGCAAGCCAATGGAGAAGAGAGTCGCTCAATTGCAAGACATGTTGCAGCGGGCAAGCATCGTCAACCCGATCGATGGTACCGTTACAACGAAATACGCGGAGCCGGGAGAAATAACCGCAGCGGGAAAGGCCTTGTACAAGATCGCTGATCTATCGACTATGACATTGCGCGCATACATCACCGGGGTCCAGCTCTCACAGGTAAAACTCGGCCAGCAGGTTAGGGTGCTCGTTGATAAGGATAAGGATGAATACAAGACATTCCCCGGAACTATTACCTGGATAGCGGGAAAGGCCGAATTTACGCCGAAGACCATACAGACCAAGGACGAGCGGGCGAATCTCGTATATGCTGTCAAGATCAAAGTGAAGAATGACGGCTATCTCAAGATCGGTATGTATGGACAGGTGGCATTTGCTACTACGCCGGATGCAAAATGATGATAGAATAAATTTTATCGAATGACACTCGCAGCCGATATAATGAATGAAACTCCGATCGTGACCGCGGATAATATCACGAAATTCTACGGGACGAAGAAGGACCGTGTTACCGCGTTG
>DATHKS010000386.1:0-3269 GCA_035488975.1 Chitinophagaceae bacterium
AAGGATCCCAACGAAATCAAGAAGATCATAGGCGTACAATTGCAGACGAGTGGATACTACCCTGGTCTCAATCTCGTGCAGCTGGTGGAATTATTTTGCGGTTTGTACAATCGGGAAGTGGGGCCTATGGAACTACTCGAGTCGGTGAACCTGAAGGACAAGGCGAAGGCCAGGTTCAAGGACCTGAGTGGCGGACAAAAGCAACGCTTTTCGGTAGCAACAACCCTGATCAATCAACCGAGGATCATATTCCTGGATGAGCCAACCACCGGCCTCGATCCGCAGGCGCGGAGAAGCCTGTGGGAACTCGTGAAGAATATCCGCGACCGCGGTACAACGGTGATCATTACCACCCACTACATGGATGAGGCGGAATATTTGTGCGATCGCATCGCTATCATCGACGCGGGAAAGATCATTGCATTGGATACACCCGACAAGATGATCGATAACCTGGTGGCTACGGGGTTCGAGCGGCCAAGGGAAGTGAAGAAGGCAAACCTGGAAGATGTCTTCATCAATCTTACGGGCCATTCGCTGCGGGAGGCATGAGCCTATTTTTCGTACGCTACCCGTCAACAAGAAATAAACAACATGAGTGTTCAGAATAAATTAAAAGAATTTATGAGTAATAAGATCGAAGCACAAAAGAGCGCCGGCCAGGCCTTTCTCAATATCAATAAGGAAAGGGAAGGCGTGGTAGAGCTACCGGAAGGAATTCAATACGAAGTGGTGAAGGAAGGTACGGGACGCCAGCCGGCGCTGTCCGATAAGATAAAGGCGCATTATAAAGGCGCCCTGCTGGATGGTAAGGAATTCGATAGTTCGTTCAAGCGCAATCAACCCTTCAGTGCGCCATTGACTGCTCTCATCAAGGGATGGCAGATCGCTATTCCATTGATGAAGGAAGGAAGCCATTGGCGTCTCTGGATCCCATCCGAGCTGGCATATGGCGACAGGGGAGCGGGTAGCGATATTCCTGGAGGAGCAACCCTCATGTTTGAAGTAGAGCTTTTAGAGATACAATAATCCCAGCTATATGTCAATCACCATCGATCCGCGTTATCCAATCGGCAAATACGAGACCCAGCCTTTCTCTATTCCTACTAAAGTGGAATGGCTGGCCGATCTGAAGTTCCTTCCACTCGCCCTGGAGAATGCCGTACTCAACCTCGACGAGGCACAACTCCAAACGCCTTACCGCGATGGCGGCTGGACGGTCCATCAACTGGTCCATCACGTGGCGGATAGTCATATGAATGCCTATTGCCGTTTCAAGCTGGGACTCACGGAAGATAATCCCACTATTAAACCATACGAGGAGAAGCTATGGGCGGAAATGAATGACGTGAAGAAATTGCCGATCAATATTTCATTGACCCTGCTGCATGCGCTTCATGTCCGCTGGCATGAAAGCCTGAAATACGTGAATGACGAGGACTGGAATAACCGGACCGTCTTCCACCCGGAACAGAAGAAGACGATACGGCTCTGGACATTGCTCGGCCTTTATGCATGGCATGGCCGTCACCACGTGGCGCATATCACCCATCTGCGCGATCAGAAGGGATGGTAGATGGGTCACGAGTATGGAAGAAGAATATTTTGTAAGGATCGAATGATTGGTCTTGTCCCTGCGGGAGAACGATAAAACAGGTATGTATTTCTTACCGCCTTCCCTTTCTTCCCGGTAAAAAAAACAAACCGGTAAGCCGGTAAGGGTTCACGATTAGGGAAGATGAATATTTTGTGAATGATCGAATGGTTTGGGTCTTGTCCCGTAGCGACATTTGGTCGGTAGAAAATTAAAAAGCAGATTGTTCCGCGTTCCTTCGGAACGCCTGACTAGCCGATCAAAATGAATGAGAGCCGGAGATAACCGACGCCAAGGCCAATTGTGCCGTTTGTTACCTGAAAGCTCTTATCAAGCGTTCCGAAGGAACGCGAGATCACTGCGCTGGATTCTTTCTACCGACCAATTGTCCCTACGGGACAAACAGCGGGAAGATAAAACGTGTATGCATTTTTACCGCCTTACCGTTCTTCCCGGCAAAAAATAAACCGGTAAGATTACGCGGCCACGATGCTTGCCTATTCCTCTATTGAACTCAATACCTCTCTCCATGAAATGGAAAATCCTCTCATCGGAATTGCTCTTTAATGATCTCTGGTTTAAAGTAAGGAAGGATAAATGCGAGACCCCGCAGGGAAAGATCGTAGACCCGTATTACGTCTATGAATTCCCCGACTGGGTCACCGCCTTTGCACTGACGGAGGATGGCAATGTGATCCTCGAGAAACAATACCGCCACGCATTGGGCGAGGTATGCATCGAAATACCCGGCGGTGTGGTGGATGACACGGACGCGGACTATGAAGCCGCCATCAAACGGGAATTGATGGAGGAGACCGGATATGCGTTTTCTTCCTTCGAATACCTGGGCAAGACCTCTGCCAATCCTTCCACCAATAGCAATCTCATGTACATGTTCCTGGCAAAGGGTGGAAAGAAAGTGGCGGCGCAGGACCTTGATGCAAATGAGGAGATAGAAGTCAGCCTGGCTACTATCGATGAGGTGAAGGAAATGTTGCGGGAGAATAAAATAATCCAATCGATGCACGTTACGTGTATGATGCACGCGCTGGATAGGTTGGGTGAGTTGAGCTGGTAGGTTCAGGGAATAGGGAATAAGGAATGGGGAATTAGGCTTCATCAGTAGGAGTTTCACAGGAAGGGAAATCACTTCTGATGAAGCCCAATTCCTTATTCCTAATTCCCTATTCCCAATTCAATACTACTTCGGCTACTAAAAAAACACTCCCGCATACTACCACCAAATCTCTCGCATCGGCACCGGCAAGCGCCTGCTTCAATGCCGCGTTGACATCCGTATAAGTGTGGCCCTTCAGCCCAAAGACCTTGGCCTTCTGCAATAAAATCTCTTTATCAAGTGCGCGCGGGATGGATGACTGCGTAAAATAGTAGTGTGCATCCTTCGGAAGCATCGCCAGCGCTTTTTCGATATCCTTATCGTTGACCATACCTATCACGATGTGCAGCTGGTGATGATCCGTTACTTCCATTTGCTCATTCAACTGCCGGATTCCGGCCTCGTTGTGCGCCACATCGAGGATCACGTCGGGGTGATGATGGATAACCTCCCATCTGCCATGCAGACCCGTTGTCCTTTTCACTTTTTGAAGCGCGATCCGGATATGTTCCTCGCTGATCTTCCATCCGCGTTCCTGCAGAAGCGAGCAGGCTTCGA
>DATHKS010000387.1:0-3352 GCA_035488975.1 Chitinophagaceae bacterium
CCGGTCCTTGACCACTTCGGGTATGCCACCGACGGGCGTAGCGATCACCGGAAGTCCGTATGACATGGCCTCCAGGATCGATCCTGGTAGTCCTTCGTTGTAGGATGGTAATATATAAAGATGCGTGTCAAGGAACAGGAGATTCTTCTTCTCCTTATCCACCCACCCGGCATACTCCACCATGCCGGATAGCTCATTGCTGCTGATGAAGGCCTTCAGCTTATCGATCTCGCCATCACCGCCGATGAAGAGACGGATCTTTCCACTCAGAAAATCTTTTTGCTGCTTTATTACCTCCAGCAGGTCGAAGATCCCTTTGTTGTCTCCCACCTTTCCCAGGAAAAGCAGGTTCATGACCGGCGAAGAGAGACTGGCTCCCTGCAATGCTTTTACAGCAGGTTCGGTCACCACATTATTGACGATGTATATTTTCTTCGGTTGAAAATTCTCGCGCAGGAAATCGGCCCATACCGGCGCCAGGCATATCACGGCATCCGCGCCGTTCACCAGTTTCCGGATCCATTTCTTCTGCAATCCTTTCGATGAAAGATAAAAAGAATTGAAAGTGCCGGAATGGATATGGTACACGATCTTCTTCCGGAACAACTTCTTTGCGATGAGAAAGGCGACAAACTTCCGGTAGAAACTCCCGCCATGTGAGCCGTGTATGTGGACGATCCTGATATCGCGGTTTACGATCAGGGTCTTGGTAAGGACGAAGAACTGGCCAAAGAAATAAAGGATCTTGGCGATATTGCTATCATACGAATGATAGGAGGCCACGAAATTGAATTTCTCGAAGAAGGTGCTGTACACATCTATCACAGCCCCGATGCCACCACGGTGGTTCTTGTAAGCAGGACCGAAGGTCAGGACTTTTTTAGAGATGTCTTCTTTGATGAGCATTAGGTGGTGGGGGAATAAGGAATTTGGGATAAGGAATTAGGAATTGGGCTTCAGTAGTGGTTGAACTATTATGGCTTGAACAACCAGGCGAAAACGACCTTGGCCCAGAGGGCCAACATGTTTGTAGGATTCTTCCACCCGCAACGATCTTTGCCCCAGCGGGGCAACATGTGAATCCGCAAGTTCTTCAAAATTATTTTTTATCATCGGGTTCAATCCAGTGAACATATGATTGATCTGCGATTGGTGTGAACTACTGATCTGCTTCACTCTGATTTTAAATATTCAATATTCTCCGAAGGAGTCCGGAGTTTCCAAAGGAGTTCCTTGAACCTTCGGACAATACGCAATATTCAGTGCTCAAGTATCGTGCTATGCGAAAATGCTGATTTCACGTAAAAGCCGGAAAGGGCCTGCACAATTAAGTACAAGCCCGTTTCCGTCCTTCCAATAATATCGTTGATAAGTAATCTTAGTTTGAAGGATCTACATCGGCGAAGGTAGCCTTAGCTGTACCAAGCCTTACGTTGCTGATATAAATGATGTGCTTGGTCGAATTGGTAGCACCGCAGCAAGCAAGATCTTGTGGATTCCATGGCCATTTGTAGTTACCCATTTTGAAGTAAGGCGCATAGTAGTGGTTGAAACCGACAGCACCGTTGTAAGTGTTTGTCTTTGTTCCGTCCTTCCAGATCTCAACAAGACCAGCAGAACCCGTCTTGACGAATTTGATATGGACTACGAAATTCACCCATTTGCCCTTTTCGATAGGAGCGATAACGAATTTCTTTTCTACATTACCGGCGCCAGATCTTACCTGGAACTGCCAGTTGGTTCCATCGACACCGAAGTCGAACGGAGACTTGTACTCTGTTTCACCGGATACTCCATAAGAATTATCATGGAATTGATGAACGATGTCGAACAAAGTAGGCTGGTCATTCACCCAATCTGTAGGGATGTAGTAAGAGATACCATACATTACCTCGTAGGTAGCTGTATTGACATCTGAATAACGGCTAAGCTCTGCACGAAGACCACCTGCGAAGATTGGATCGCCCTTGCGAACTTCGAAACGGATCGCGTTGCGTCCACCCATTGCTGCCTTAGTGATACCATACGAGGTAGACGTTCCTACAACAGGCCACTTGCTGATGGCATCTGTTTCAGTTCCCAGAGCCTGGAAAGACAAGTTTGCGCGTGTCGTTGGCGACGTCGGCAATGTTGGTGTCGTCGGTGTAGTTGGCGGAGGCGTCGTCGGCGTTGTAGGCGGCGGCGGCGTTGGATCGTGTCTCCTGCGCCAATCAAGTGAATCGGTGTCTTGAGAACAACTTAAGATCAGGAAGAAAACACTTACGAGGAAAGCGAGCATAATTTTGCTGCTTGCAAAAGAGTTTGGTTTCATAAAATATTGCTTTTTTAGTTTGTCTGGTGTTGACAAGCTAAATGCCAGAGAAAATTAATTGTAATCAATACTCAATTACAACCATATCTAAAATCACTGGACAGCAAACATCTTATGTGGAATATCTTCTACAGCAGAGCTAAAATTTAGTTGTTAAAAAAATGTTTATGGAGTTTCATTCGTATATGAATGAATAATTTGTTGCTATATACACTATTATGATAATTGATCATTGTCAATTATTCCTCGTAAATACCATTAATCAGCTGATGTATGTTAAACCTATCCTCTAATTAATGGAAGAAAATCATTCTTAACGATGCTGTGCCAGGAATACTGTTGCGATCTTTCCACGGTTTTGGCAGCATCAAAATCTTTTAATATGTCCTTCAATTCAGGAAGCGCTGCAGCGAAGTCTGCCTCGTTATCATCGATCAATACAGCACCCGGATTGTCCGTAAGCACCTTGCTATTCTCCTTCGTCCTGGTCCCTATCACCACCAGTCCCGATAGTAAGTATTCAAAGGTCTTCGTGGGTGGTTGATGATCATAATATGTTGTCATTGGAATGAAGGCCACACCCACATTGGCTGCGGCAAAGTGCTCTTTAAGGTCCCGGTGGGCGATCCTGCCAAGACATAGCACCTGTTTATCCAATCCCTTTGAGGCTATAAAACTCCTGATCTCCGTCAACTCATCGTAGGGCGAGTCGCCGATGATGGTAAAGCTGGCCGTCTTATCTCCCTTTTCTTCGACATATAGATGAAAGCCCTTCACACATTTGATGATATCCCTGTTCTGCAGCGTGCCCACATACAATAAATGAAGATCATCCTTCCTACCCGATGGATGCGAGACTGCATCGGCGCCGAGAGGAAGTACGTGATAACCCTTACCCCACAATTGTCCCGCCACTCCCTCACTGATCACAGACACCTTTTTGAAGAAAAGGGATTCTATACGGATCGATGAGTTGAACAACAACCGCTTTACCGGCGATGCGGAAACGGCCAGCGTCCGGATATCGAGGATCATCTTCTT
>DATHKS010000388.1:0-3620 GCA_035488975.1 Chitinophagaceae bacterium
CAAGAAGTGTTTTATTTTTTACCGTCATCAGTTGTGTCCTGTTTACTGTCTGCACTTATTTCATAAACCGGCTTTGTTTCTTTCTCTCGCCGGTGGCGCTGGCTGTTGTATTGGGTTATAGTTATACAAAGCGGTTCACCCCGCTTTGTCACCTGATCCTTGGTGTAGGACTCTCGCTTGCGCCAATTGGAGCATACCTGGCTGTGACCGGTGTCTTTTATTTTTTACCAATACTGTTTTCCTTCGCCGTCATCTTCTGGGTAAGCGGCTTCGATATCATCTATGCATTGCAGGACGAGGAATTCGATCGTGCGCAGAAATTATACTCCATTCCCTCCTGGTTGGGGAAGGCGAAGGCGCTGCGTGTCTCCGAATTCCTTCATCTGCTCAGTGCAGGCTGTGTGATCTTCGCGGGGATCTATGGGCAATTCGGGTGGCTCTACTGGATCGGCGTCTTCATATTTTCGGGAATGCTCGTCTATCAGCATTCGATCGTCAAGCCGACAGACCTGCGGAAAGTAAACCTTGCTTTCATGACCGCCAATGGTATTGCGTCGGTGGCTTTTGCGGCATTTGTGATCGCGGATCTGTTGATAAATTGAAAGGGGAGTGGGATGCAAGTCAAAAGTCAAAATTAAAAATTCAAAAACCTCATTCGAAAAGAATCACAGCCCAATAGTTCACATCTGTTGAAGCCTAATCCCGTATTTCTAGTTCCCAATTCCTTATTCCGATCCCGCTGAGACAGCCCTTGAGCATTGAATATTGCGTATTGTCCGAAGGACTCCGGACTCCTTCGGAGAATATTTAAATCAAAAATTGGGCAAACACATTAAGAAGGAACTTTTCTGCTAAGGCCTAATTCCTTATCCCTAATTCCCGATTCCTGTCTTAAAATTCCTACCTCACACGTACCTTCGCCTATGCCTCGCATCATCTCCATAGACTATGGCCTCAAACGAACCGGACTCGCCGTCACCGATCCTCTTCAGATCATCGCGACGGGTCTCACCACCGTCGAGTCGAAACAACTCATTCCCTACCTGAAGGATTATTTCAGCAGGGAGCCCGTTGAGCTCATCATCATCGGCGAACCGAAGAACTGGGACGATTCCGCCACGCATGCTACGCCCCTTGTTGAGAAATGCATTAAGGACCTGCAAAAGACATTTCCCGCCATGCCTATCCGTCGGGTAGACGAACGTTTCACCTCGAAGATGGCAAAGGCCGCTATGCTGGAAATGGGCATGAAGAAAATGCAACGCCGCAATAAGGCCCTGGTCGATGAAATAGCCGCCACCATTATGCTTCAGGAATATATGCGCGGCGCCAACAGCTAGGTTTCTCGCCCCGGAATATTTAACTTTGCCTCTTACTATTTTCTCAAATCCCTGAAAAAGTGCTTAATGATCTTACCGATTGTCGCATATGGACATCCTGTTCTCCGGAAAGTTGCCGAAGACATTACTTCCGGTTATCCCGATCTTCCGAAACTCATCGAAGATATGTGGGAAACGATGTATGGAAGCAGCGGGGTAGGACTGGCTGCTCCGCAGGTGAACCGTGATATCCGCCTCTTCGTAGTGGATACGGAGCAGATGTTCACCAATATGGAAGATGAGGACAGGGATGACTATCCCGATGCACCCGGCGTGAAGGGCGTGTTCATCAATGCTCACGTAGTGGAACTGGATGGGAAGGAGTGGCTCTACAACGAGGGATGTCTTAGCATTCCGAAGATCCGCGAAGACATCTCCCGTAATGAAACTGTCACGCTGGAATACATGGACGAGAATTTCGAAGAACACCGGAGCACCTTCAACGGACTCTCCGCCCGCGTTATCCTCCACGAATATGATCACATCGAAGGAAAGCTCTTCATCGATCATATTTCTCCGCTCAAGAGAAAACTGATGAAAGGAAAACTGACCGATATTTCAAAGGGAAAGATAAAGGTGGATTATAAGATGTTGTTTCCGGCCTGAACGTGAATCGTAATTAAGTCAAAATTAAAAAGTCAAAAGTCAAAAACCTCATTCGAAGAGTTTAACTGTCCAATAGATCACGTCTGCTGGTGTCTAATTCCTAATTTCCAACCCCAGATTCCTTTGCAATTGTCGATTCAGGCTGAAACTCTCCGAGCGTAGCAGTAAACAGGCCTCGTTCTCTCTTTTTAAATAGCACCTTCCAATTGCCTGTGTAGCGAAGTAGTTTGGGCACGAGAAGGTCGCCGAACTTGGTAAGCTGTACCTCTATTTGCACATCGAAATCGTAGACACCCGCATCATAACTAAGCGCATAGTTCCGCGCCAGCACATCCATGGTCTTCGCATCGAACCAGGTAATGAGATTATCTATCACGATCCTGTCCTTCTTGCCGGCACGCAGGTCGTTCTTTGCCTTTATCGAAAAAATATAGCATGATCTGCCTTCATAATCTTGCTGATCGATAGCGAAATCGTAATAATCCGCCACATCCGGATCGAAGATGTCGATCTTGTTGCCGATGAAAGGGATACCCGGTATTTTCTTTCCGGGGTTGAAGACAAGCATCTTGAGCTGTTCCTTATTCTTGGCCATGCCCGACTTGCCTTTCGCGGTAAACGAAGTGCCTTTTACGATATTGTTTTCTTCGCATATCTTACCGGTGGTAAAAAAGAGTCCCGCGTACAACTCGGCCGTATAGTAATTATAGCTATTATCATTGTTATAGAAATCTCCCTGTGTGGTTTCCGACAATACTTCCATTGTGCGACAACCGGCGAATCTTGCCTGTCGTGTCTTGCTTTGCATACCCGCCTTCATTTTCCCCTCCTTATCGACGATACGGATATCGTTGAACGAGGTGAATCCGATGATGTGCAGGTTTCTGAAGGCCTTGTAAAAACTCGTATCATTCTTCACGCGCTCAATGAAATTAGGTATGTTGACATCCGAGCGGATAACGACCTCCGAGAGACTGACCATTTTAGCGATGCGCTCATTATCCAGGGAATCCTGCTGCGCGGCAAGGACGGTGTGCAGGACAGAGAGGAGAAAAGCGGAGAGAATTTTTGTCGTTGTCTTCACTTGAATGGAGAGGAATTAGGGATTGCAGGTTAGGAATAAGGAGTATTGAAGTGAGAATTGGGACTCAACAGACGTGATCTATTGGACAGTTAAACTCTTCGAATGAGGTTTTTGAATTTTGAATTTTGAATTTTTACTTTGAATTTTTGACTTGCCTACGATTACCGGTTGCCGCTTACTGTTTGCACATACTTCCTCCATTTCTCAATCACCTTTTCCATATCCTCCGGCAGATCCGAGTTGAACAGCATTTCCTTCCCCGATGCAGGATGGATGAACCCAAGCGTCTTTGCATGCAGCGCCTGGCGCGGACAGATGGCGAAACAGTTATCGACGAATTGTTTGTATCGTGCATACACCGTTCCCTTCACGATCTTGTCGCCGCCATAGAAGTCGTCGTTGAACAGCGGATGACCTATATACTTCATGTGAACCCTGATCTGGTGTGTCCTTCCGGTCTCCAGGATGCATTGCACTAGTGTCACGTATCCGAACCGCTCCAGCACTTTGTAATGTGTTGTTGCATCTTTGCCATGATCTCCCTCGGGGTA
>DATHKS010000389.1:0-3768 GCA_035488975.1 Chitinophagaceae bacterium
GTGGATGGCGGTCAATTCGTCTCGCAGGCGGATAAGAATATTACCTGGACAATATTGGCGTTGAGTATGCGGGCGAGCGAATATATCGTTGACCAGTTGAAGAAACAAAATATCTGATCGTGAATAACGTGAATCGTGAGACGTCAATCGTGAATACCACACTCTATAATGAGAAAATTCGAATCGATTAACGTCCTGTCCTGGTCGATTCGAATATTCTTATCGCGGAGTGTATTCACGATTCACGTCTCACGATTCACGTCGAGGATTCACGTCGAGGATTGACGTCTCACGATTCACGTTCCTTCATTATTCGTCTCCTCATTGGCCTTCGCCAGCAGGTAGAGGAAGTAGATCCCGGCGCCGAGACTCAGCAAGGCCAGCAGGAACCCGAGTTTACTACCCGATTGAATACTTTTCGCCAGCGAGAAACCAACCAAAACCATGTAACCGAGGATGATGATCCGGTTGAGCAGTGTGCGGGATAGCATAAGCGTGGGTTTATGTTAAAAAAAAGGTCAGTAGGGTTGGGATGCGGGTTTTTGGGAATTCCATATTTAATTTAAACAATCCTTTGGAAAAGTTGATAAGTTGATTGGTTATAAGTTGATAAGTTTCGTAATAGGTTGGGGTTTCTTTATGCTCGTCGTGCACCTTGTGGTAAAAAGCTAACCACAAGGTGCACAAGGTTTTCACAAAGAACACAAGGAATACCTGAATACAGGACACCAACTTATCAACTTATTAACTAGTCAACTTATCAACTAATCAAGCCCCACCATGATGCCCGCTCGCCTGCACCCTGTTCCTCTCATCCACTTCATGTTTCAGGGAGTTGATGCTGACATTCAGTTCGAAGCCGATAAGCAATACCAATGAATTGAAATAGATCAGCAGCATCAGGATGAGGACGGTGCTGATGGATCCGTAGAGCTCGTTGTAGTTGGAGAAATTACTCACATAGTAGGAGAAGCCCGCAGTGAAGAAGATCATCAGGAAGGTGGCGAATATGGAGCCCGGGTTGATGAGCCGCCATCGCTTGATCACGGCCGGGGCATACCGATAGATAAAGGAAATGGAAAAGAAGAACATCACCACGATGACGACCCATCTCAGGTTATGGATGATCGTGATCACCGTGGAATTCTTCACGCCCAGCCACCTAAGCACCGAGCCCTGGAGTATCAGCGCGGCGATGGCTATGAAGAAAAGAATGAAGAGGATGGAAGTGAGACGAAGCGCTACCCACCTGCGATGGAGCCCTCTTCTTTTCTTGAAGCCGACGTAGTTCTTGTCAAATGACCGCATGATCCCCATCACCGCATTGGACGAGAAGAAGAGTGCCAGAATGAAACCCGTGGAGAGGAGGCCGGTCCGCGGTTTGCTAAGCATATCGGAAAGGAATTTTATCACACCCTCGTTGTTCTTCTCACCGGGCACCACATCTCTCACCAGGCCAAACATCTGGTGAATGAAGTCCTTGGAGATCGGCAGGTATGGTACCATTGTAAAGAGGAAGATGATCGCCGGTGGTATTGCCATCGTAAAATTGAAGGCGATGGCCGAAGCACGTTCCGTAAATCCCGTTTTCCGCGCCTGCTCGAAGAAGAAGCGTACCACATCGAATAGGGGAATACCCCGAAACCCGGGCAGCAGGATCTTCTTGCTTTTCCGGATAAGGAAACTGACCGGCGCGGATGTCACGATCACTCTATTTATTTGTGTCCAGAGTTGCATGGAATTATTTCACGTTGCGTTTGTTGAGTTCATCCTGGTACAGCTTAGCATACTTCATGTGATCCTGGTAGTTAGTCGTGAATACATGAGTACCATCGAAGGCGGTGCTGGCGACAAAATAAAGATAGTCGGTGGTGGGCGAATTCAACACGGCGTCGATGGTCTGTTGCGCCGGTGTACAGATGGGTCCGGGGGGAAGGCCTTTGTTCTCATAAGTGTTGTAGGGCGATTGGATCCTTGTATAGTCCTGGTAAATGCGCCGGAGGCTGAAATTCTTCATGGCGAATTTCACCGTCGGATCTGCCTGCAGCGGCATGCCCTTTGCGATCCGATTGCGGTACACGCTTGCAATATTGGGGCGGTCAGTCGCGGAGTTTGTTTCTTCATCGATGATGGATGCCATGGTGGAGACCTGCTCCGGCGTCATATGAAGGCTATCCGCCTTTTCTTTTCGCTCAGCTGTCCAGAAGGTCTTATAGGCTGTATGAAATTGCTGGAAGATCTTTCCCGCAGTTGTGTTCCACTTCAATGTATAGGTGAACGGCATGGCGGCAACCATAACGGTGTTGGTGTCGAGGCCGTATTCTCTTAATGAATCGGGACTGTTCAGAAAATCGATCATGTGCAGGGAATCGCATTCGAAGGCATTCCCGATACGGGCTGCAAGCGCCTCCTTGGTCCGGAGTTTTGTGATGACGAAATTCACAGGGCTTTGCTGCCCGTTTCGTAGCATCCTGACCAGCGAAAAGACATTCATTCCTTTTTTGATCTCGTAACGACCGGGTCTCACTGTTGTATAGCCGATGATCTTCGCGGCGCGCCTGAACCAACCTTCGCTGGAGATGATCTTCTTTTCCCGGAGGGAATCAATCATGGCATCATAACTTTCGCCGGTGGATACGAAGAAATATTTTTCTTCCGGGTGATGGACCGTGGGACCGAAGAATTCCCAGGCGATATAACCGGCAATAAGAACAATGACCGCGATGATGCCGGAGATCAGTTTTCTTTTCATACGTTGGATTTAAGTACAATAGCCAATTTGATAATTTGACAATGTGCCAATGCTGGCGTGCCATGAGAAGTGTCCGTCAATAACAATTCCCTCCAAATTGTATTTCTTTGTGTTCCTTAGTGCTCTTTGTGTCTTAGTGGTTCAAAAGAAATTTTTACCATAATACGCAAGCATTGGCACATTTTCAAATTGGCTAATTGGCTAATTTGTCTGGCCAAATTAATGAAAAAACCCTGTCTTTCCGACAGGGTTCCATATTATCAAAATGCGCTTTATCTCTTTGTTGAATCTGCAGGTAGGGTGGTGGTATTCAGCGGCAGGGTGCTCGGATTGACCGGTGCCGGCTGAGAGGTGGATGGCAGGGTGGCGTCGCTTGCCTTGCTAGGGGCGCTTGCTGCAGCCGAGCCGCTGATAAAGATCGAGGACAAAACACACAGTACGCCGATGATGCCGGCGAAGATCCAGGTGCCTTTTTCAAGAACGTCGGTCGTTTGTTTCACACCCATGAATTGGTTGCTGAAGCCACCGAATGTGCCGGCAAGGCCGCCGCCTTTGGGGTTTTGTATCAATACGATAAGAGCAAGGATCGCTGAGGCCAGGATGATCAAGATCACGAAGAAAATAGTCATGTCACAATTACTTTAGTAGTTCGATTTTCGCTGCAAAATAAGAGCTTTTGGGGGGATCGAGCAAACTTAATTTCCGGTATATCTCCCTGGCTTTCTCATGATTTCCCTGTTTTTCCCAGACCTCTGCCATGGCCTCCGTCACCACCTCGCGGTCGCTGATCGAGCGTTCGGCCATTTGTTCCACATTCTTATCCTCGGTGGCGGTGGTCACCGTCGTCATTTCGGCCGGGGGTATGCGCTTCATCGCTTTCAGCCATTCGGTAAAGCTTTTCAGCTGAACGCTGAAGCGGTCCTTCGGTTTTTCTTCCTCCTTTACGCGCACTCCCTGGGAGGCAAAGTAATCGACGGTATGATAGGGTTCGAAACTGAGTTCCGCCTTTGCAGGAT
>DATHKS010000390.1:0-5799 GCA_035488975.1 Chitinophagaceae bacterium
CCTTCCCGTGGAAAAGGTATACAAGGTCCAGAATGGTAAGAAGGTCATGCGCGAGCGCAACTACTATCCCGGCTATGTCATGATAGAAGTAGTAGACGGCAGGCTCAATGATGACCTCCGCGATACTATCAAGAATACCAATAGCGTCATCCATTTCCTGGGTAAGGAAAATCCTATCGCACTCCGCAAGGCTGAAGTGAACAAGATGCTCGGTAAGATGGATGAAATGGCCGAAGCAGGTGGCGTGAGCATGAGCGAGCCATTCATTGTTGGAGAGACCATCAAGATCATCGAAGGTCCTTTCAATGACTTCAATGGCGTGATCGAAGAAGTGAATGACGAAAAGAAAAAACTGAAAGTAACCGTGAAGATCTTCGGGCGTTCCACACCTGTTGAACTGAATTACATGCAGGTCGAAAAACTCAGTTGATCCTTTCCGGAAAATAATATCGATAAAGCCATCCGCAACCCGGGTGGCTTATTCATTGATAACACATGGCCGCAAAGTTCAAATTCCTGTTGTTGTATTTTCTCAGCTGGGTCATCTTCTTTGACCTGATGCGGCTGATTTTCCTGGTGTATCACTCGGGTAAGGCAAGTTCACTCTCTGTTTCCACCTGGTTGCTGACCTTCTGGTACGGTCTTCGAATGGACGCCTCCGTAGCCGCCTATATCACATTACCGGTCTGCCTGTTCGTGTTGCTCAGCCTGTTCATTCATTTCTTCAGGCGACTCCTCATCTATAGGATCTATACTTTCTTCGTCCTGCTGCTCGTTGCCATTATTTCTCTCTGCGACCTTGAAATCTATTCCGCCTGGGGCTTCCGGATAGACATCACACCGCTCAGGTTCCTTTCCACTCCGAGAGAAGCCTTCGCCTCGGTGTCGCACCTGCCCCTGGTCTTTATCCTTGTCGTGTTTCTTGTTTGCTATGGCCTGTTCATTTTCTGTTTCAGGTTCATCCTGAAGAGAATCTTCTTTCAGCAGCAGAACCGGCTCCGCGTAGTGACCGCCTTCCTTCTTCTCGTCTTTACTGCGGCATTGATCATTCCCATCCGGGGAGGTTTTCAACTCGCCCCACTCAATCAAAGCAGCGTATACTTTTCAACGAATAATTTCGCCAACCATGCCGCCATAAATGCGTCCTGGAATTTCCTGCACAGTGTCTTCAGCAAGGGTAGATCGGGCAAGAACCCCTATCTCTATTTGCCGGAGGCAACGGCAGTGCGGATAGTAGACAGCCTCTATGCAAAGGGTGGTCCCAGTGAAGCCGTCGTCAACTTCCCCGCAGGCAGTCCCACCAATGTGATCGTGATCATCTGGGAAAGCTTTACCGAAAAGGCGATCCATATTTCGAAGGAAGGAGTGGAGGTGACTCCGCAGTTCAACAAGTGGAGACAGGAGGGCTTGTTCTTCAGTAATTGTTATGCCAGCGGCGACCGCACCAATAAGGGCGTTCCTGCCGTGTTGAGTGGGTATCCGGCCATGCCGAATACAACAGTCATTCACACACCGGGCAAGTCGGCAAAACTGACTGTCTTGTCACAGCTCTTCAAGGACCGGGGCTATGCAACGCCCTTCTTCTATGGCGGCGAGCCCGAGTTTGCCAATATGAAATCCTATCTCCTGCATGGAGGATTCGATCCCATTGTAGGTAAGAACGACTTTCCCTCCTCCGCCATGAATTCAAAATGGGGCGCGCATGATGGGATTGTCATGAATAGGGTATTGGGCGACCTCAACAAGATCCGGAAACCCTTCTTCGCCACATGGCTCACCCTTAGCAGCCATGAGCCATTTGAAACACCGGTGCCTGTTGTTTTTCCCGGAAGTGATATACCTTCCAAATTCCTGAACTCACTTCATTATACCGACCAGGTGATCGGCGACTTCATTACGCAATGCAGCAGGCAGTCCTGGTGGAATAACACTATCATGATCATCATTGGCGATCATGGGCATCCGCTTCCGGAGACGGGAAAGAAATCGGATGATTTCCGTACGCCGATGCTTTGGATCGGTGGCGCACTGGCGAAGAAAGGAATGGTGATCGATAAGCCGGTCTCCCAGTTGGATATTGCAGCTTCCCTTGCCGGCCAGGCCGGGTTGCCAACCGCAAACTTCCCATTTAGCAAGGACCTCTTCTCGCCGGGGATGCTGCCCTGGGCGTTTTTCTCCTTCAATGACGGGTTCGGATTCGTGGATTCCACGGGCAGACTTGTCTTCGACAACGTGGGAAAATTGCCGGTCGAACGCCAGGGATCCCCAGGAGACGCGGAAACCAGGGCCGGGCAGGCGATGATGCAGAGGGTTTATGGCGATTTTCTCAAGAAATAACCCTGAAAAGTCTTCTGTAATCCGCCTCCAGCCCATATCTTTGCACCCCCAATTAGTTCTTTAGAAAACCCGGTCATCCGGGAATGAGGAATCCGGCTAATCCGGATTGGGAGACTAAGTAATCTGCCTGCTGGCAAGTGAAAGGTCGCTAACACCAAAAAGTATTAAACATGGCAAAAGAAATCTCCGGCTTTGTAAAGCTACAATGCAAGGGTGGTCAGGCCAACCCTGCACCCCCGATCGGTCCGGCTTTAGGTTCCAAAGGTGTAAACATCATGGAATTCTGCAAGCAGTTCAACGCAAGAACACAGGACAAGATGGGAAAGGTTCTCCCGGTTCTGATCACCGTTTATTCTGACAAGAGTTTTGATTTCGTTATCAAGACGCCTCCCGCCGCCATCCAATTGATGGAAGCTGCTAAAATTCAAAAAGGTTCCAAGGAAAGTAACCGTGCCAAGGTTGGTAAGGTAAACTGGGAACAGGTTGAGGCAATTGCTAAAGACAAGATGCCTGACCTGAACTGCTTTACCGTTGAAAGCGCCATGAAAATGGTTGCCGGTACCGCTCGCAGCATGGGCCTTAATGTGGAAGGTAAAGCTCCCTGGGAAAACTAACACTCTTCCGGCCCGCCGGATTGAATTTTAAAAACTACTACAATGGCATTCATCAGTAAAAAAAGAAAAGTTGCTGCAACAAAGGTTGACGGCAATAAAGCATACTCATTAAAAGAGGCTTCTGCATTGGTAAAGCAAATCACTACCTGCAAGTTCGACGCCTCCGTGGATCTGCACGTTCGTCTTGGTGTCGATCCTAAAAAAGCCGACCAGGCCATCCGTGGTACGGTCACCCTGCCGCATGGCACCGGTAAGACAAAGAAAGTATTGGTCCTCTGCCCTCCTGATAAGGAAGCGGAAGCAAGAGCAGCGGGCGCCGACTATGTTGGTCTCGATGAATTTGTAACCAAGATCGAAGGTGGATGGGTTGATGTGGATGTGATCATCGCCACACCTTCAGTGATGCCGAAGATCGGTAGACTGGGTAAGGTGCTGGGTCCACGTAACCTCATGCCGAATCCAAAGACGGGTACAGTAACGAATGATGTGGCAAATGCCATCAACGAAGTAAAGGGCGGTAAGATCGCTTTCAAGGTTGATAAGGTGGGTATCATCCACGCCTCTATCGGCCGGGTAAGCTTCGCTCCCGAGAAGATCGCCGAGAACAGCCAGGAATTGCTGAATGCGATCATCAAGGCTAAGCCTTCTTCCGCGAAAGGTATCTACGTCAGGGGCATCAGCATGGCAAGCACCATGAGTCCCGGTATCATCGTCGATACAAAAGCATTTGTTCATTAATTACTAAACCGATCCCGGTGAATACCGGGATGACAAATAAAACGTCATGACAAAAGACCAAAAAAATGAAGTGATTGAACTGCTGAAAGGCAAGTTCTCTCAATACAATAATTTCTACGTAGCCGATACCGAATCGCTTTCTGTAGAACAGGTCGGGAAACTCCGTCGTGCCTGTTTCGACAAGAAGGTCGAAATGAAGGTGGCGAAGAATACGCTGATCAGGAAGGCACTCGAATCCCTGGATACGGAAAAATATGCAGGCGTCTATGACTCTTTGCATAAGGTAACGGCGCTGATGTTCTCCGAGAACCCGAAGGACCCCGCATTGATCCTGACTTCTTTCCGCAAGGCCACCAATGGAGAAAAGCCCCAGTTGAAGGCGGCTTTCATCAATGGTGATGTTTACACCGGCGATAAGAGCCTGAAGGAACTTACACAGATCAAGACCAAGAATGAATTGATCGGTGAAGTGATCGGCTTGCTGCAATCTCCCATCAAGCGTGTGCTGGCTGGTCTATTGCACCATCACGAGCAGAAGGCTGCGGCCACAACTGAAACTGCAGTTGCAGAATAATTCATGAATGGGTAACAGGCTCCGGCCCGTTACTGAAAACATAACCCAGGCCTGAGGGACCATAAAGGCAATTTTTTTAATCACGCCGTTGGAGCTACAAAGCAGTGAAGACGGTAAAAATTTCAATCAAATGGCAGACGTAAAAACATTAGCAGAAAGCCTCGTAGGCTTAACAGTAAAGGAAGTACAGGAATTGGCTGACTTCTTAAAGGCAGAATACGGTATCGAACCAGCAGCAGCAGCAGTTGTAGTATCAGCTGGCGCCGAAGGTGGTGCAGTGAAGGCTGAAGAAAAGACAGCATTCGATGTTATCCTCAAGAGCGGTGGACCTTCCAAGCTGAATGTCGTGAAGATCGTTAAGGATCTGACCGGCCTCGGTCTGAAGGAAGCGAAGGACCTCGTTGATGGCGCTCCAAAGGCTATCAAGGAAGGTATCTCTAAGGCAGACGCCGAAGAGATCGTAGCTAAGCTGAAGGAAGCAGGTGCTGACGTTGAGATTGCCTAATTCTCCTACTGTGTAAATAAGTAAAAGCCCCTGCTTCGGCAGGGGCTTTTTTATGCGATATGTTTAATTCATGACATAACTCTTTGCCCGTTTGAAAAGATGGATACATGTCACTCAAAAAATTTCGTGCGCAGTTTTGTTTAAGTCGATTTTCTTAACTTAATTTGATTCGGAAAAGAGAGAGAGACTTCCACTACCGATCCATATTCCGGCAACACCAACCGGAATAATATACAATCCACCGAAAAGAGATTCACAGTACGAGAAAAAACTCGTTGCAGGGCCGTTTGCTAAAACGGTTTTGCAATGCATTATAATTCTTTTGTGAGATTCTATTACCAACCTAAAACTTCCGTATGAAACAAAACAGGTTTACCCGAAAGGCAGTCTGGATCACCTGCCTCATTCTCTTTCTCGTACAATATGGCCTCGCCCAAACGAGGACCGTTAACGGCCGCGTCACCGGCCCCGACAGCCTGGCCCTTCCCAATGTAAGCGTACAGGCCAAAGGAACAAAGACCATCGTCATCACCGATCCCCAGGGCAATTTCACTATCGACGTACCGGCCTCTGTCACCACGCTGGTCTTCACGCAGGCAGGCTTTTCCCCCCAGGAGATCCGGATATCCGGCAGCAATGCGATGAAGGTCACCCTGCTCCCGAATGTAAAGGCCATCGATGAAGTGGTGGTTGTCGGGTATGGTACGCAGCGAAGACGGGAAGTGACTTCCGCCGTCGCCTCCGTGAAAGCCGAAGACTTCAACCAGGGAGGTACGCGCTCACCACTCGATCTCATCCAGGGAAAGGTAGCTGGCCTTAGCGTAACGAGAACAAATGGCAATAATCCCAATGCCGGTCCCTCCATCCAGCTCCGCGGCGTGAGTTCCATGCGCGGCACAACCACTCCTCTCATCGTGGTGGATGGAATTCCCGGCGGTAACCTCGACCTCATACAGCAGGACGATATTGCCTCCTTCGATATCCTGAAGGATGGTTCGGCCGCCGCCATCTATGGAACACGGGGAAATGAG
>DATHKS010000391.1:0-3557 GCA_035488975.1 Chitinophagaceae bacterium
CGGGCCATTGGTCTCGTTGCCGTTCAAGAGCAAGTATGCGATAAATAGCTTCTATGGATTGTTTACCGCGGGATATAAGAATTATCTCTTCGCGGATCTGACGGCGCGCCAGGACTGGAACAGTACCCTGGCTACGCCAACACGCACCGACAACTCCGGCTTCTTCTATCCTTCGGCGAATTTGAGCTTCATTCCTTCCGAGATACTCAAATTCCCTGCGGCAGTAGACTTCGCGAAACTCAGGTTCTCCGTATCCGGCGTGGGTAGCGGCGGTACAATTCCATATTACACCGCCTACAATTACGCAACGGCGGGAAGTTTATATAGTGGCGGTCTCGCAAATCCTTCCCTGTTGGCCAACCCGGATCTCAAGCCGCTGCGAACCATAACCTATGAGGCCGGCGCAATGGTAAGAATGTTCAAGGACCGCCTCAGTGTGGACGTGGCGTTGTACACGGGTATAACGAAAGATCAGATACTGCAGCGCATCGTTGACCGCGCATCGGGTTACCAGACCGCGATCATCAATGCCGGACAGGTGAACAACAAGGGAATTGAACTGTCGATCAGCGGTTCACCCATATCATTAAAGAATGGATTCAAGTGGACCACGAGCGTCGTATTCTCCACCAATCAGAATGAGATCAAGGAACTGGCCGATAGCGCAGTTGTATTGCAGAACGGGCCGGTCGGCGGCGGACAGATCGTGGCGAAGGTGGGCGGCAGTATGGGCGATATGTATGGAAGGGGATACGTGCGTGCACCGGATGGACAGATAGTGTATGATGCCTCAACAGGCTTCGCACAGATCACGCAGGATGTGGTGTTTCTCGGTAACACGATCCCGAAGGGAAAGATCGGCGTGACGAATGAATTTAAATACAAGGGATTTCAATTGAGCCTGCAGTTCGATGGCCAGTATGGGGCCGTTGCGCATTCATTGACCAACTACAAGCTTGCAGAGCAGGGCAAGACCACGAATACGCTTCCCGGCCGGTACAATGGCATCATCGGCAATGGCGTGGTGCTGGGGGTGGATGGCAAGTATTCTCCCAATACTACGATCACCACCGACATCGATGAGTACTATCGTTCGCATTTCGGCATAGACAACGCGGAGGGAAATACATTCAGCACCGACTTCATAAAATTCAGGGAGGCGAGGTTCGACTATACGTTTTCGCCGAAGGTGACGAAGAGACTGGGTATACAAAGACTGACATTCGGTGTGTATGGCCGCAATCTTTATATCTGGACTAAATGGCCAATATTCGATCCCGAATTCGGCACACTCAGCGGCACTGACATTACACAGGGCTTCGAGGTCGGACAGTTTCCTTCTACCAGGACACTTGGATTTAACCTAGTTGTTGGACTTTAATTTATTTGAAAATGAAAAAGACTATATACAGATTCTCATGGATCACGATGATGTTTAGCCTCCTGCTCACATCATGTACAAAGGATTTCCAGGAGATCAATACGGATCCCAACAGCGCATCCAATGTATTGCCGCAACAACTGCTTGCGCCGGCATTGGTGAATACACTAACGTATAACATGATGCGCAACCGCAATTTCAATAACGAGCTGATGCAGGTCACCGTGGATCAGAGCGATGCCGAAGGCAAGGTCTTCAGGTATGATTATCGCCCCAATACCTCGGACTATCTCTATAATGGATGGTATTCGCAGCTGACGAATTTTAAAGACATCTACAGGCTCGGCAGTGAAGAACTTACCTTCAACAAGTCGTACATGGGCATTTCGCTGATCTGCCAGTCGTGGATCTATTCCATGCTTACCGATACGTATGGCGATATTCCTTATTCGGAATCGAACCTGGCGAGGGACAGCGCCATTTATGAACCGGTCTTCGACAAGCAAAAGGATATCTATCTCGATATCCTTAAGAAACTCGATACGGCAAACACGCTCCTGAGCGCCAACACCGCGATACTCGGTGCAAGCGATCCGGTGTATGGAGGCAATGTCGGGAGATGGCGCAAATTCGGGAATTCCTTATACCTGCGCTTATTGCTGAGACTCTCGGGCAAGGCTGAAGTAGCAACGCAATGCATCGATAAGATCAAGGAGATGGTGGATACGAATCCAGCCGGGTATCCCATTATGGCAACCAACGATGAGTCCGCGATCTTACGGTGGACGGGTGTGGCTCCCTATACCTCGCCCCTTATTGCAGTACGCGAACAGGACTTCCGCACGCCGGGCATTGGCAGCTTCTTCATCGATAACCTCGTTATCTGGAACGACCCGCGCATAGATATCGCCTATGGAAGCAACAGCATCAACCGCTGGGCCATCGCACCATACCAGGGCTCCTATCTCGGTATTCCTAGCGGTTATTCCCCCGGCACGGGCGAGTCGAAGAAATCTTATTTCTATTCCAATACATCCACTTCTTCATTGATGACGGAACCATTGACCGGCATGATGATGAACTATGCCGAACTGAAATTCATATTGGCGGAAGCCGCGGCAAAAGGATGGATCAGCGGTTCGGCCGAGACTTATTACAACGATGGTGTGTTGAACAGCATCAAACTTTGGGTACCCACCTGGGCCGTCCCGGTAACAACTTACCTGGCAGCAGCAGACATGGCCTGGGACCCGGCGGCGCCACTCAATGAGATGATGGAGAAGATCCACTTGCAGAAATACTATGCATTGTTCTTAACCGACATGCAACAGTGGTTCGAGTATCGCCGCACTGGATATCCCACATTGCCACATGGCCAGGGTTTGAAAAACAATGGGGTGATGCCAGCGAGAATGGCTTATCCTGTGTATGTGCAATCGGCCAATCCCACCAACTATACATTGGCGGTGGCTGCACAGGGTCCCGACCTGATATCGACACAGGTCTGGTGGCAAAGGCCATGATGACTGTAAGATTAAATTGACACAATAAAAAATAAAGAAATGAAGAACAGAATCATATTTTCTCTCTTTTTTCTTGCATTGTTTTTCCTGTTTGGATGCAAGAAAGATATTTATCCCGGCGATTACCCGGGGGGAAAGATCAGTCCTTTTATCTCGCTCCTGGATATAAGAGATATTTACCAGGGGAAGGATGTATCGCTTACGGTTGACAACATGTTTGGCTCCGATAAGGTCACAGGCGTCGTGATCTCGGATCATTCCGGAGGGAATATGCCGGCGGGCCTGTTGGTAATGCAAGACAAGCGCCGGTTATCGCAGCTGAGAGGGATTGCAATTCCGCTCGGACCCGATGCCGCCAGCTACCACCAGGGTGATTCCCTTGTCATCGACGTGAAGGGCGCCGTGCTGAAAAGAATTGATGGCATACTCCAGTTGACGGGCATCACCAATAACGTCATCACCAAGATATCTTCGGGCAATCCGATAGCCATTCCAATTGTAAAAGCAAATACGATACTCGCGGCGCCGGATGCCTTTGAGAGCACACTGCTCTCGATTGCACGCGTAGGCCTCGATGGATCTTATCCTGCAGGCACCACCTATGCCGGCGACAGGATCGTGAACGATGGTTTCGGCAACCTGGTATTGCACAC
>DATHKS010000392.1:0-4502 GCA_035488975.1 Chitinophagaceae bacterium
AGATAACGGAACTCACCAAGAAGAGTATGGGCATAAATGCCTTCTACGACCTGATGCCGGAATGGTTCATCATCCCCGGCGTACTGATCGCCACAACGGCGGCTATCGTAGCCAGCCAGGCGATGATCTCCGGCGCCTTCACACTCATCAGCGAAGCCATGCGACTGAATCTCTGGCCGAAGGTCAAGATCCGGTACCCATCGGAGGAAAAGGGACAGCTCTTTATCCCCGCCGTCAACCTGCTTCTCTTCATAGGTTGTGTTGGCGTGGTGCTTTACTTCCGTAAGTCGTCCAATATGGAAGCGGCGTACGGCCTGGCGATCATCGTGACGATGCTATCGACAACGATCCTTTTTGCGAACTATATGGTCCTGCACCGGGTGAAGTCCCTATGGATCTATATATTCCTGATCGGCTACTTCGTGGTTGAAACGGGATACCTGATGGCCTTGATGGATAAATTTGTCCATGGTGGTTATATCACCCTCATTGTTGGCGGTCTTATGTTCCTGGTCATGTATGTCTGGTTCCGCGCGAGGCGTATCAAGAACCGGTACGTGGAGTTCGTCCGAATGGAGCATTATATTCCCAAGATCCAGGAGCTGAGCAACGACCGCGCTGTGCCGAAGTACGCTACGCACCTGGTGTACCTTACGAGTGCGAATAATCCGAAGGAAATCGAGCATAAGATCATCTACTCCATTCTCAATAAGAAACCGAAGCGTGCGGACATCTACTGGTTCGTGCATGTGGATACGATGGATGATCCCTATACCTGTGAGTACAAAGTGGATCATATCATTCCCAACGATATCATACGCGTCGACTTCAGGCTTGGATTCCGCGTGGAGCCCAGGATCAACCTGATGTTCCGGAAGGTGGTGGAAGACCTGGTTGCAAACAAGGAAGTCAATATCATCAGCCGGTATGAGAGCCTGGCGAGCAGCAATACCGTGGGCGACTTCCAGTTCATGGTGATGGAAAAATACCTGAGCCAGGACAATGAACTTCCTTTCATGGAGCGGGTGATCATGAAACTCCATTTCTGGCTGAAGGAGCATAGTCTCTCCGAGGAGCGCGGCTTTGGTCTCGATGCGGCGAATGTAACGGTGGAGAAATTCCCGCTTATTGTGGCGCCGGTGACGAATTTGAAGTTGAGAAGAGTGGAAGACTGAAGAACAATTTGATAATTTGGCAATGTGCCAATGTGCCAATTCGGCGTGCTCAAATCAGTAATAACTCATCGCATAGAATAATTGGCACATTATCAAATTTTCAAATTGGCTAATTGTCTTCTTCAGCTCCCTTCCTTCATCTGGTATGTTCTCGCCGGCATCGCCCTCCTCTCTCTCGTTGCCTATTTTTTCCAGGAGAAGTTCATATTCAAGCCGGAGAAATTAAAGGCCAATTTCCAGTTCAAATACGATATCCCTTTCCGGGAATATTTTTTTGATGTGGAACCAGGCGTGCGTATCAACGGGCTGCATTTTTACCGGCCGGAACCAGCAGGACTCATTCTTTATTTCCACGGAAATACCCGCAGCATAAAAGGATGGGCCAAGTATGCGCGTGATTTTTACCGGTACAACTATGATGTGGTGCTGGTCGATTACCGCGGTTTTGGAAAGAGCACCGGGAAACGGAACGAGAAAAAGATGCTGGACGATATGCAATTCGTGTATGAGACTTTGCTGAAGACCTATCCCGAGCAGCACATCATCGTATATGGAAGAAGTATCGGGAGCGGCTTTGCCACGAAGATCGCATCGGATAATAATCCCCGGTACCTCATTCTCGATTCGCCCTACTACAGTTTCAGGAAGGTGGTGGAACGCTTTCTTCCCATACTGCCCATCAAATTCGTATTGCGGTATCAGCTCCGTACGGATAAATGGCTGCCGAAAGTGAGGTGCCACACCTATATCATTCACGGGACGAAGGACTGGCTCATTCCGCTTCGCCACAGTGAGCGCCTACAACAGATCAATCCCGGCAGGATCACGCTTATCCGGATCCACGGCGGTGGGCACAATAACCTGACACGGTTTGATGAGTACCACAATTTTGTCCGGGATATACTGAAATACTGAGCCCGTCGTTTTAGAGACTGCCATTGTCCCTGTTAAGAAATATCTAATTCGAATTGAGTATATTAACATTCGAATGATATGAACGTCCAATGTTTAAATGAATCAATATGAAACCAATTCTACGCATTTTACTTTTCTCTGGCATCATTGCCCTGGCGTCTTGCAAGACAGCCAGCAAACTCTACCAGAAGGGGCAGTACGACGAGGCTGTCCAACTGGCTGCCAAAAAACTGGGCAAAAAACCTAACGATCCCGCAACACTCGACATACTGCAGAATTCCTATCGCTTTGCGGTGGAGAATCATGAGGCACAGATACGCAACTATACAAATAGCAGTTCCGATCTGCGCTTCGAGAATATCTATGCGGAATACCTGGACCTCCAGCGCATGTACGACGCCATTCATGGGTCGCCCTCAGTATTCGACATCGTTCAACCTACGGACTATTCTTCCTATATCACGACGTACAAGGAAGAAGCGGGTAATGCCCGCGTGGACCGCGGCGATCAGCTGATGGGACAGAACAGCAAGCAGGGTGCGCGCGACGCCTTTTATGAATTCCAGAAGGCGCTGGCATTGAAACCCGGCGATCTTACCATCCAGCAGAAGATCGACGAGGCATATGCCAATGCGGTAACCAATGTGGTGTTGCTTCCCCTTACACGCAATGGCTTCCAGTACAGTTCCTACAACTACGACTTCAATAATTTCAGCTATAACGTGCTTCGCTACCTGACTACGAGCAGCCAGAGCCAGTTCACGAAATACTATGGGGCCAATGAAGCCGGGGTGAGAATGGATAACAATGTTGAAATGAGATTCAGTGATGTCAACATCGGGCGCTACCGCGATCAACGCGATACGCGTGAGGTCACAAAGCAGGTAGTAAGCAAAGAGATCGTTCATTCGAAGGACTCGGTAACGAAGGAATATATTACGGTGAAGGCCAAGATCACCACGACCACGAGGGTGCTGCAGGCAGATGGGCTGTTGCAGGCCACGGCAAGGGATTACAATAACCGCTTCTTGTGGAGTGATACTTATCGCGGCGATTACGGCTGGCAGGTCAGCTTCGCCACCTATACCGGCGATGAAAGAGCGCTGAGTGATGATGATAAACGATTATTGAATCAACGCGAACAATTCCCTCCTTCCAATGACGAGATCATACGTATTATCATGAATGAGATACAGACGAAGGTGCAGTGTGGGATTGCGGATTATTTTAATAGAATCAATTAAATTTGACAATTTGGTAATTTGGCAATTTGATAATGGTGCGTGCTCCGATCAGTAATGACTAACGAATCATAGGATCATTCTCAAATTACCAAATTACCAAATTGCCAAATTAGCAAATTGTTTTAGTTTTATTCATGCAACAAGTCGTTCATCATGTCTTTTTCTGGTTAAAAAGCGCAGGATCGGCCGCGGATGCTGCGGAACTCATGACCGGTCTTAAGACACTCACCGCCATTACCGAAATAAAGCAATTGCTCATCGGCAAGCCCGCCTCTACGGAGAAACGGGACGTTGTCGATAATAGTTATGACGTATCTGAATTGATGTATTTCGACAATGTCAAAGACCAGGATGCATACCAGGCCCATCCCGTCCATAAGGCCTTTGTGGAGAAATACGGGTATCTCTGGACGAAAGTGATAGTGTACGACATGATCGTACAATAATTCCTTCCTAAAACAGCGGGTTCGACTAAGCCCCTGAACCATTGCAAGCATGCAAAAAAAATCGAAAAAGAAATTGTGGCGGCTGTTTGAGCTCGCACTCGTTATCTATATCCTCATAGGTGTGGCATTGTATTTTTTCCAGGACAGGTTCTTATTTCACCCGGAGAAGCTCGCCATGGACCATCCTTACTCCATCTCAATTCCTTTCCGGGAGGTCAATGTCCCGGTGACGGAAGAGAAGAATCTCGCCATTGTGCAATTCACCGTGCCGGATTCCCTTTGCAAGGGCGTCGTATTGTATTTTCATGGCAACCGGCGTAATATCGAGCGGTATGCGCAATATGCCACGAACTTCACGAAGAATAATTATGAGGTGTGGATGCTCGACTATCCCGGCTTTGGCAAGAGCACGGGAAAGCGGACGGAGGAGATCATGTACAAGGATGCGGCAATACTATACCAGATGGCGCGGGCGAGGTTCTCGAAGGACAGCATCATCCTGTACGGGAAATCGATGGGCACCGGCGTTGCCGCACAATTGGGCACTGTACGCGATTGCAAGCGGATAATCCTGGAGACGCCTTATTATAGTATCCCGATGCTATTCAAGCACTATGCCTTCATGTATCCTGCGGGCAGGATGGCTATCTGCCGCTTTCCGATCTATTTATATTTAAACAGCATGGATGCGCCTCTTTCGATCTTCCATGGCACGGATGATG
>DATHKS010000393.1:0-9568 GCA_035488975.1 Chitinophagaceae bacterium
CTCATTTCATCCAGCTTCACCTTCCCCTTAAATGTCCAAAAAAGAAACCCCGTATAAATTCCCACCAACGGCGTACCAATTAGTGCCATCCATAACAGGATCTTCATCGTCTTCGGTGATGAGGCGCCATTATGGACAGTGATGCTATAACCAGGATCATTGGTAGCATACAACAGGTTTGGAAATACCTCGATGGCGACAATGATCAGCAGCGAGGCGATGGTAATGGAAGAGCTAACGAACGCAGAACGGTATTTCCCTTTATTCAACAGCCTGGGAATATTCGCGATCGCAAGGATCATGACAAGCGGAAAGATGAAATAGAGGGGATGCCCTCTCAGGTTATCGCTCAAATGCGGAATATAGAGAAGGGTATAGACGGACGTGATCACAAAGCTCAGCACGAAGAAAACGGTAAACTTCTTCGCGAGGATAGTAAGCTTGGTATACAGCCGCCTGACTGTCTTCATGGCCAGGTAGATCGCTCCATGCATCATGAAGAGAGCAAGGGTGGTAATGGCCACCATGATCGAGAAGGGATTGAAGAAACTGAGCCAGTCACCCGTGAACTCCCGCTGATCATTCAGCGGAAAGCCCAGCGCTACATTTCCCAGCATCAAACCCAGCGACAACGCAATGACGATCGATGCGAACGAATACACGATGTCCCATGTCAACCGCCACCACTTACCGGGCTCTTTACTCCGGAATTCTATGGCTACTCCCCGCCAGATGATACCAATGAGAAAAACGAAGAATGGAATATAGAAGGCGGAGAAGATAGCTGCATAGGCAATAGGGAAGCCGGCAAACAACGCGCCGCCGCCGATCACCAGCCAGACCTCGTTGCCATCCCATACGGGGCCGATGGCATTCAGCGCGATCCTGCGGCTCTCTTCCTTCTTCAGGAAAAGATGCAAGGCGCCGGCGCCGAGGTCGAATCCATCCAGCACGGCATAGCCGGTTATCACTCCGCCAAATACCAGGAACCACCATACATCGAGGCCTATCCCTAAAAAATGTTCCATATGAATATTTTAATGCTGTAATGTCGGGTTGTTACTTTCGCCACGTGCCTGTATTGCCTCGGCATCGGCTTCGTCTGCGGGTCCGTGTCTTATCTTCTTATTCATCAGGTAGAGGAAAAGAGCGAACAGCGTGGAATAGACGAGCATGAAAAGAACGAGCGAGAAAACAACCTGGTGCGCCTTCACATTCTTCGATAATGCATCGGAGGTGCGAAGCAAGCCATATACTACCCAGGGCTGCCTGCCCATCTCGGCGGTGTACCAACCGAACTGGTTAGCTAACTGGGGCAGGAGAACACTCCACACGAATGCAACCATCAGCCATCGTTTGTCGAAGAGCTTTCCTCTCTTCCATTGAATACATGCATACGCTGAGAGCAATATCAGGATAATGCCTATCGCGATCATGAAATGATAGAACTGAAAGATCGCATTCACCTGCGTCGGGCGATCTTCCTTCCTGAATGCATTCAATCCAACAACAGGAGCGTGAAAATTTCCATGCGTCAGGAAAGATAATCCACCGGGGATCTTTATGCCCCTGGTGCTTTGCTCCTTCGTATTCACAAAACCGATGAGGTACATATCGGCCCTGGAGAGTGTATCGAAGTGGCCTTCCATGGCGGCGAGTTTGGCGGGTTGGTTCTTCGCTACCCCGTCTGCACTGATGCTGCCGACAACGAGTTGCAACAATGAGAATATCATGGCGACCGTTAGCGCGATCTTAAATCCCGGTCTTGCTATGTCGAGGTGCCGCTTCTTCAATATATACCATGCATTCACGCTCAACACGAGGAAGGCGCCTGCAAGTATCGCCCCGATCCACACATGAAGCAACCGCTCCACACTGGAGGGATTGAACACCATCGCCCAGAAATCGGTGATCTCTGCACGCGCATTCATTCCTTCACCAACAATATGATACCCGGCGGGTGTCTGCTGCCAACTATTAGCCACAACGATCCAGACGGCGCTGAACATGGAACCGAGGAAGACCATCAGCGTTGAAAAGAAATGGATGCGGGGGCTCACCCTCTTCCAGCCGAATAACAATATGCCCAGGAAGCCGCTCTCCAGCGCAAATGCGAAGATGCCTTCCGCGGCGAGTGCGCTGCCAAATATATCGCCCACATACTTTGAATACGTGGCCCAGTTGGTGCCGAATTCGAATTCCATGATGATGCCGGTAGCCGTGCCGATCCCGAAGATCAATGCAAAGATCTTTATCCAGAACCGCGTCATCCGCTCATACCGCTTATCGCCCGTACGCAGATACATCCCCTCCATGATAACGAGGATCAGCCCGAGTCCTATGCTCATCGGCGGATAGATGTAATGAAAGGCAATGGTAAACGCAAACTGTATCCGGGAAAGAATTTCAACGTCCATAAAAAAAAGTTGAAATAAAAAGGGCGGACAATATGTCCGCCCTGGTGTTATTGAAAAATTATATCGTTATAATTTATCTGCATGTTGTTCTTTATGCCGCAAAGGTACTGTTGAATAAATAAAAAATGATTGAATATTTATTTATTTATCGAAAGAGGGTTCCGAAAAGTCATCAATTTACCAAACTCGTAAATCGCAGAATCCGGTTGACTGAGATTTCGACATCAAAACCTCTCTCGCCTGGTATTTCTTTAGAACTACCGACCGGTAACGACTCTTCAAAGCATCACCCCCAATTCCGCACCCCTAATATCATTTTCGAAGATGATACGCTTTCGGCCTGGTAAACGCCCGCAACCCCGCATGCGACAGCGTAGCGCCGATGCCGGAATTCTTCCGCCCGCTCCAGGGAAGCGCCGCACTCACGCGGTCGCAACAGTTCCAGTACCCTGTTCCGGCATCCGCCTGTTCCAATATCCTCTGTGCGCGCAACTGATCGCTGCTATACACCGCCGCCGTGAGACCGAATTCCGTATCCTGCATCAATTGAACAGCCTCCTCATCGTTCTTCACTTTCATGATCCCGATCACCGGCCCAAACGATTCATCCCTCATCAAACTCATATCGTGATTGACATTTACGAGCACGGTAGGTTCGAAGTAATACCCTTTTCCATCGATCCTCTTCCCACCCGTCAGAACGGTCGCGCCTTTCTCCACGGCCTCCTTCACCTGGCCCGCAAGGAATTCGAGCTGCTCCTTCCTGCTCAACGGCCCGATATAGACTCCCTGCTCCGTCGGCGTACCCGTCTTCCATGATTTTACTTCCTTCACGAACTCATTCACATAATCGTCGTACACCTTCTCATGAACATAGATACGTTCTACCGCGCAGCAACTCTGTCCATTATTATAGAATGCGCCATCGGCAGTACCCGCCGCAACGGCCTTGACATCGGCAATATCTTCCGCCACGTACAATGGATCCTTGCCACCCAGCTCGCATTGACAAGGAACCATCTTCGCCGCTACCTTCTCATAGATATGCCTGCCGGTCTTATAGGAACCGGTAAAAAAATAGCCATCGAAGGGAATATCCAATAACTGTGCGCCGACTTCCTTACCTCCGATGCCTATGGCAAAGACACTGGGTGGAACGCCCGCAGCATTCATCATTCTTTCGATCTCTAACCCCGTCAGCGAAGCATACTCCGAAGGCTTGTACAATACCGCGTTCCCTGCGAGAAGTGCCGGGATGAACACATTGACCCCAACGAGATAGGGATAGTTCCACGCCGAGATATTACAGACCACACCCAATGGCTCATAGACTATCCTTTCCTCCATCGTATCGCTCAGGCTCATTTGTTCCGGCGAAAGATACTTCTCCGCATTCTCCAATAACCATGCGATACGGGCACGTGCACCATTGATTTCGTTCCTCGCCTGTTGCAGCGGCTTGCCCATCTCGCTCGTCAGCACGGCCGCCAGTTCTTCGATGTGTTCTGCCAGCAAACCGGAAAAACGCGCAACGATCTGCTTCCTGTCCGCGAGCGAAGAGCTCGCCCAGGCCGGCTGGCCCTTACGCAATGCGGCAAATTTTCTTTGTAGAGTTGCTGCATCGTCGGTGGGTATATCCTTTACCAGTTCCTCCGTAGCGGGATTTATTATTCTCATCACCGGTTGTTATTATTATTTATGATCTCATTCATGAATCTGTCGCGCACCGACGCGGACAGGGGAGAATTCTCCAGGTTGAACCGGAACATTCTCTCGGGATGCCATTGGATGCCGAGGAAGAATGGCCTGTCCATAGGATGCGCCCATTCTATACCCTCCACTGTTCCATCATCGGCCAGGCAGTTGACCCGAAGCCCCTTCCCAATTCTTTCCAAAGCCTGGTGGTGTGCACTGTTCACCCTGGCGCTTCGCTCCCCCGCTATCGATTGTAATAAGGTATCACGCTCTATGTTTACCCCATGCTCCCTATCAGTGAGTGCCTCTGCCTTGTGTGCCGCATTTCCAATGATGCCGAGATCCTGTTTCAGCGTACCACCCAGGATGCAATTGACCAATTGCATGCCCCTGCATACGGCCAGCACCGGCTTTTTCGCGTATTGCGATTCCGCGAACAGGACCTGCTCAAACAGATCCCTTTCCCTGTCGAATACGTCCGGTTCATTCTCATAGCCGGCAGAGCTGCCATACAATGCAGGCTCAATATCTACACCACCCGACAATAGCAGGGCATCACATTTCTTCATTTCCCCGGCATTATTTCTTTCGGTGGAAAATTCGATGATCTCCAGGTCGCCCTGGGGAACAACCTTGCTGTCGTTCAACCACCGGAGGTAATTGTCTTGCTTCTCCCTCGAGCCGGTATAGGTCAGGCCGATGATCATGTTTGTAATCTTAGAGTGCTTTAAGATAGAGTTCCCTGAAATGTTCCCGGCTCACCGGTCTTGGATTATTCGGATGCGCGAAGTCTTCAATAGCGAGGCTTGCCAGTGTTTCTATATGTTCCTCTTTCACTCCAATATCTTTCAGATGATGGGGAATATTGATCTTGTCATTCAACGCGAATAAATACTTCACGACAGCCGCTCCTTCCTGGTCCTTCAGCTCGAGTACCTGCGCCATCCGTTTGAATTTATGTTCCGACCCTTCGATATTGAATTCCATTCCATAGGGAATGTTCACCGCATTCGCGAGTCCATGGTGCGTATCGAGCAATGACGAGAGCGGGTGCGCAAGTGAATGCACGACTCCCAATCCCTTCTGGAAAGCAACGGCCCCCATCAGTGAGGCGATGAGCATCTTGCTCCTTGATTCGAGGTCGGGCTTGTTCACCGCCTTCTCCAGCGACTGATGGATCAGTGAAATGCCTTCGAGTGCAATGCCATCGCACATTGGATGCACCATATTGACCAGGTAGGCCTCCATATTATGCGTCAGGGCATCCATCCCGGTAGCAGCCGTCACGAATGATGGAAGCTCCATGGTCAGCAGCGGATCGGCAAATATGATCTTCGCGAGAAGTTTAGGTGAGAACAGTATCTTCTTCTGGTGCGTCTCATCATCCGCGATGATAGCGCTTCGCCCCACTTCGCTACCCGTACCCGCGGTTGTCGGAATAGTTACGAAATGCGGCGTATCATTAGTGACATAGATATCTCCGCCAATAAGATCATCGTATTTGAAAAGATCTTCACGGTGATTCACACGCAGGACAATCGCGCGCGCCACATCGAGTGCTGCCCCACCGCCTATTCCCACTATCGAATCGCGATGAGTGGCATCATATTGCTCCGTGCCTTTGTACACATCCGACTTCACGGGATTCTTATGAATATCACTGAACACTTCCGCGGAGATATTCTTCCGGCCCAGTTCGCTGATGATCTTCTTAAAGAACGGCAATTGCGAAACGATCGGATCGGTGACGATCAATGGATGAGACAACCGGTTCTTCGCCAGGTAATCTCCCAACTCGCCACTGGAGCCTGCGCCGAAGCGCACTGTCGTGGGAAAATTATATTGCAATATCTTATCACCAAACATTTCTTTCAATTAATAAATTCTCAAATGATCTCGAAATATCTTTTATACTCCCAGTCGGTCACCGCCCTGAGGTGTTGCTTCCATTCCCATTCGCGTGTGAGAATAAAATGATCTACGAATTTTTCCCCCAGGATCTCCTTCGCTATCGATGATCCCTTCATGGCACGCGTGGCCTCATCCAATGTGCGTGGAAGTATTCCATTGGAAGAATCCAGGTACCCGTTGCCGGTAGTGGGTGGCTGCGTAAGTTTTAGTTTCTTCTTTATCCCGTACAGGCCCGAGGCAAGTGCGGCTGCCATGGCGAGGTAGGGATTCACATCCGAACCAACGACACGTGTCTCGAGGCGGCACGACTTGCTGCCTGTATTGAGCACCCGGAGCGCAACCGTCCTGTTGTCGATCCCCCAGGTGAGAGTGGTCGGCGCCCATGCTCCCTCTACCAGCCGTTTATAACTATTGATGGTGGGAGCAAACATCGGAAGTATATGTGGAAGGCAATACAATTGGCCAGCTATGTATTGTCGCATGAGCTCACTGATGCCGGACTTTCCCTTTGCATCATGGAAGAGATTCTTTCCACCATTCTTATCCCAGAGACTCTGGTGTATATGCCCGCCGCAACCCGGCAGTTCTTCATTCACCTTGGCCATGAAGCTTGCCATGATCCCATGACGGTATGCGATTTCCTTTACGGCCGTCTTGAAGAGTATGGCCCTGTCGCCGGCTTCGGGCAGGGAAGAATATACGATCGCGGCCTCATAGGTGCCGGGTCCCGTCTCGGTATGCAGGCCCTCTAATGGAACATCGAACTTCTTAAGAAGTTCGAACAGATCGGTGAAGAATACATTCTCCAGGCTGCTGCGCAGGATGGAGTACCCAAACATGCCGGGGGTGAGCGGTTTGAGGTTTGTGAATTTCTTATCGCTGACCGATTGTGGCGTCTCCGCGAAATTATACCACTCGAATTCCTGCGCGAAATAGGGCGTGAACCCCTGTTTGGCAGCCTCGTTCATGACCTTCTTGAGCAATTGCCGCGGGCAGACATAGAGCGGGTCGCCCTTTGCATCCACGAGTTCTCCCAGGAAGAAAGGAAGATCATTTTCCCAGGGGATCTTCCGGAAAGTAGAAAGATCGATGCGCGACGGCGTGTCGGGATAGCCTGTATGCCACCCGGTGAAATTTACATTCGTGTACGCGGTATCCGCGGCATCCCAGCCGAAGATGACGTCGCAGAAACCGAGGCCACTCTCGGTAGCGGATAGAAATTTATCCGTCGATATATACTTACCACGGAGTATCCCATCGATATCGCTATAGGCGATCTTGACCTTGCCGGCAGGATGATCCTTTACATATTGAATGATCTCTTTGGTCGTCATAGCGCCTGGTTGTTTTTGTGAATTAATTTGAACAGCAGGTAACAGCCCAGCAGCATACCGATATAGATCCCTGCAAGTGTAAAATTATAGATTGTCATGGCAATAAAGGAAAGTACGGCAATGACCAATGCCACGACCGGCGCAACGGGGTAGAACGGCACCCTGAACGGCCGCTCCAGGTTAGGCTCGCTCTTGCGCAAACGCAGGAGCGAGATCATTGAAATGATGTAAAGCGTGAGGGCTCCGAACACGGAGATCGTAATGATCTCGGCCGTCTTTCCTGTCAGCAGGGCCAGGATGCCGATGCCCATATTTACGAGGAGGGCGTTGGCCGGCGTCCTGAACCGGGAATGGATCTTTCCAAGAAAGGCTGGCGCGAATTTGACACGGCCGAATTCGAAACTCGACCTGCCGGCGGCCAGGATCAATCCATGAAATGAGGCAACCAGGCCCAGAAGCCCGATGGTAATGAGCAGGTGATAGAGGAAGCCGTTGCCCGCAACGATGTGGGCTAGTGCAAGCGGTAATGGCGAGTCTGACGTTGAACCATCTGGCTTATATACGATCGCCTCCCATCCCGCTACGCCCACCGAACTTGAAAAGGTGAGGATGCACAAGACGACAAGCGTGATGATGGCCGACCCGAATCCTTTGATGATGGTCCGCTGCGGGTTCAGCGTTTCCTCTGCCACATTTGCCACGCCTTCAATGCCGAGGAAGAACCATATCGCGAATGGAATGGCCGCGAAGACGCCTTGCCATTGATTGGGAAATGCATTTAACTTCAGCTTACTGATGTCGAAATGCGGAAAGCTTATCCCCGCGAATAATAATAATTCGCCGACGGCGAGTATGGTGATCAGCAATTCGAAGGTGGCCGCGGCCTTGATGCCGTATATATTCAACGCCGTAAAGATGATGTACACGAAAACCGAGATGGCGAGGATGGGTATTCCTGGAAAGAAAAGATTGAAGTACGCGCCGATGGCGAATGCGATGGCCGGCGGAGCAAAGATGAATTCGATATTTTGCGCCATGCCTGCAATGAAGCCGACATCCTTTCCCAGCGCCCTGCCTGCATAGTCGAACACACCGCCCGCACGCGGAATGGCGCACGCGAGTTCCGCATAGCTGAAGGTGAACGCCACATACATGACAATGATGAAAGCGGTGGCGATGGCAAGCCCCGCCGTTCCCCCCTTTTCCAGGCCGAGATTCCACCCGAAGTACATGCCCGAGATCACGTAACCGACACCCAAACCCCAGAGCATGGTGGCGTTGAGCGTTCGTTTTAATTCGGTTGAAGGTTTCGCCAAAAATAAAAGTTTACTCAATATACTCATTTACCCGTTGCCCTCCATCCTGTGCGGGTCTGAGCGATTCAGCTACTCCCCGTTAGCCCCTCCAGATTTCCTTTGATTTTCATGATCTGTGCTCTATCTTTCATTCCGGTATAACCTGTTACGAATGAAAAAGACCTTGCTGACCATCTGCCTGTTACTCGCACTTCTCACTCCTTCCCTCCGGTCCGGTGCCCAGGAGGCGAAGCCCGATACCGTAACCGTCGGCATTTATATCACAAGCATTCATGATATCGACTTCAAGGAGAAAGAATACACGGTGACGTTCTGGCTCTGGCTGAAATACAGGAACAAGAATTTCGATTTCATGCAAAACCTGGAAGTGCCACAGGCAAAGACAGTGACCAAGACCTTCACGAGCATGGATACTTCCGGTGAGCGGATCTATATGCAGATGAAATTACAATGCGTGATGAAGGATACCTGGAGGATCAGCAATTTCCCGTTCGACAAGCAGCGTCTCCGGCTCTCCATCGAGAACTCACAATATGATTCGCGTTATCTCGTGTTCGTTGCCGATACCGTCGGCAACCATTTCGATCCCCGCTTTACCCTTAGCGGCTGGTCGATCGATAGCTGTCTTGTCTCCACCGGTATCAAGGCCTATGAGACAGGCTTCGGTGACGGCAACCTCGCTAAGCCTCATACCGAGTATAGCTCCTTCAAGGTGAGGTTGAGCCTGGGAAGGGATGCCGGCGGTTTGTTTTGGAAAATGTTTCTCGGGATGTATATCGCATTCCTTATCGCCTATGTATGCTTCTATATTCACTCCGATGGGATCGATTCGCGCTTCGGCCTCAGCGTGGGTTCACTTTTCGCGGTGATAGGTAATAAATATATCATCGACTCC
>DATHKS010000394.1:0-6569 GCA_035488975.1 Chitinophagaceae bacterium
AATCGCGCTGTCGGCATCGGCGGGCGTTACGATGTAATGCCAGTAATCATTTCCCGAATTACCTGCAGCAACGAATATGAGTAAGCCTTTTTTTGCGGCAAGATCTGCGCCGATGGCCGACATATTGATATCGCCGTTGAAGTTTGAGTAGGGGTAATCGGCAACGGGAGCATTGAACTGGTAGCCGTAACCGACAGAGGATGAAATGATATCGGAGCCGGTGCTGTCCGCTCTTTCCGCGCCGCATACCCAGTTGAATTCCTCGATGGGATATTCGGATGCGACATCTTCCGTGCGGAAGAGATTGAAGGATGCCTTGGGCGCTTTGCCTACGAACTGGCCAGGTATATTGGCAGCGATCGTAGAGAAGCACATCATGCCGTGCGAATTATCTTCAACCACGCTGGCGTTGCCGGCAACGAAGTCCCAGGTGGTCTTTATTTGGCCATTCAGGTTGACACTGTCGAATGCATGCAGCCCGGTATAGTTGGAAAATCCGCCATCGATGATGGTGATGTCCATTCCCTGTCCGCGCAGGCCTATATTATGAAGGAATTCGCCGTTGTGTAAATGGATCTCGTTGAAGGATGCATTTCCATAGGAAAAGAAATCGCCGAGCGTTCCTTCCTCGCGGCTGGCCTCTAATGGAAAAGTCTCTATCTCCTCCTTCGATTGCCACCTGTTATATGCCTTGCCGGCAACCGCGGTACTGCTGTTTACGAAGGGAAGTGCGTTGATGGCATTGAGAGCATTGGCATCGCTGGTCTGGATGGAGATGGCATTGAGCCACCGCGATACATTGAGCACGGTAACATTCGGTATTTGCTGTACCTGCGAAATATAGGAAGCGGGAACGGGCAGGTCCGAACTGTCGGGTGCGATGGAATAGCGTGTGCGGCGGGCAAGGGCGCGTGGAGAAAGATAAGCCGATGGCGAGGCAAGTGAGAATGTAGTGGCGCCTTTATCCTTTAACCGTATCACATAACGCGAGAGCTGGGCCGGTACCTCGGAAAGGAAAAGAAAAATGGCGTAAAAGAGGAGCAATGACTTCTTCATGGGGACGCGTTTGCCTTGGGCAAAGATAACTTATGCGGGCTAGTTATGGTCGATCATCCACATGGTAATACCGAAGCCGGTGTAGTAAGGATCGGGACCACTGAGATTTGGCTGGTATTCATAGAGGTCATACTGCCGGAACACGAGACCGATGTTCTTCGAATAGCGGTCCACGGATCTTGATTTATATCCATAGCTGCGTGCATCGGAGACGGGAATATTGGAGAGATCGTCTTCCTGTTCTACGCTGAACACGTCGGTGTAGGACTTATCGGAATAGGTGAACTCGGGACTGAATGGATCATACGTGAAGTCCCAATTCTTCATGTCGTCATCATTGCTGAAATTATATCCGAATGGATCATAGGGGTCGCTCGGCAGGTATTTATTACCCTTCCATGTATATCCTTCACGAATGGGTGAATGTAATTTTATGAATCGGAGATTGTCTTCAACTACTTCAACCCTGTCGGCGAGGGGCGTCACGATATAGGAGCCGTTGGCTGTCCAGTCTGTCGTGCCGGCGGCATTCCTGATATACCTGTAAATGCGGTAGGCGGGCCGGCCTTCGTTGTCCTCGATCTTGGCGTCCACCTGGTGTTTGACCTGGTAACTATGTGTCTCGGCATTCTGCTGAAAATCGACGAAGACGAAGGAGTCCAAACGGTAGGTAATGAACTTTCCTACCTGCATGGGCAGGTAGTCGGCTAATGGCTCCGTTACGAAATCTTCCTTTTTGTCAGAACAGGAGAAGATGAGTAGGCTGGTGAGGGCCACTAGGGTGAGACGGCAGATTGCAAGGGATCTCATAAAATGCTTACAGTTAATTCCAGGATACGAATGGGTCCGAAGGGTGTACAATGCTTGTAAAATACGCACAAAAACCATGGATTCATAGTATCCAGGGAGAAGAACGGGGTTTTGGGGGGATTATTGCCTGAAAACCAGCAAGCCAATTTGATAATTTGATAATTTGGCAATTTGGTAATTGGCGAGGTTAAAATGTGCCAATGTGCCAATTAACACACCTGGTTTGTAAATGTCCGATCCAGTAGGTCAATTGCTGTTTGAAGCCTAGTCCCCAATTCCAGCCTCCCGACCCTAATTCCCAACCTTTAAGACAGCTTCTGCTGTCGGGAATACTTGAGCATTGAACATTGAATATTGAGTATTGTCCGAAGGACTCCGGACTCCTTCGGACAATATTTAAAACGATCATCGACCACCGCCAAAAAATAGAAACTCTTCTGCTGAGGCCTAATTCCCAATTCCGCCCAACATCCCAAACTCCAATCTCAAACCAGTCCACCCCGCTGAATGATCCCTCCGCCCATCACATCATCGCCCTCGTAGAAGACGGCGCTTTGGCCGGGTGCAATTCCCTTTACGTTCTCATAGAAACGGACTTTCATGGTGCCGTTTTCGGGGAAAATATTGGAGAGACTTCCTTTATCCTTGTACCTGATCTTCGTGGTGGCTTCCATGCCGGGAGTGATCTGGTCGTATTTGATCAGGTTCAATTTTCCTACCGTCATTTCGTTCTGGTCCAGGTCCGATTCATCGCCGAGGACTACGGTATTGGTATCGGGGTTGATGCTGGTGACGAACACGGGTTTGCCGAAGGCGATATCGAGCCCCTTGCGTTGTCCAACGGTATAGAAGGGATAGCCTTTATGTTGTCCCAATATCTTTCCTGTCTTATCGATGAAGTTTCCACCGGCCACTCTTTCCTCCAGTCCTTCCACCCTTCTTTTGAGGAAGCCGCGGTAGTCGTTGTCCGGCACGAAGCATATCTCGTAGCTTTCACTTTTCTTCGCGAGTTCGGGATAGCCATAGTCAAGCGCCATCTGCCGGATCTCTGTCTTGCGATACGGTGCGAGCGGCAAGAGGGTCCGGCTGAGGAGATCCTGTTGGAGGCCCCAGAGCACATAGCTTTGGTCCTTGGTATCGTCGATCGCCTTGCTGACCACATACCTTCCATTCTCATGCTGGCGGATCTTCGCATAGTGGCCCGTGGCGATGAAGTCACAGCCGAGCGCATCCGCTCTCTTCAGCAATGCGCGCCATTTGATATGTGTGTTGCAAAGCACGCAGGGGTTGGGCGTGCGTCCTGCGATGTATTCATCTACGAAATTCTCGATCACGAAATTTCCAAACTCCTCGCGGATGTCGAGAATATAGTGTGCGAAGCCGTGTTCGACAGCGGCCTGGCGGGCGTCGTTGAAACTATCCACGTTGCAGCACCCGGTTTCTTTCTTTCCACCGCCACTGGCGGCGTAGTCCCAGGTCTTCATCGTGATCCCTACCACTTCATAGCCTTCGTCGTTTAGCATGAGCGCAGTGATGGTACTATCGATACCGCCGCTCATTGCCACCAACACTTTTCCTTTACGACTCATAGTATAAAAATTGCAAGCTGCGAAGGTACGGAGGATTCGGCGGATGGTGAAATACTTAAAACTTAAAATAATTAGCCAATTAGCCAATGTGCAAATGTGCCAATGATCCTTATGCGTGAAGTCATTACCGATCATAGCACGCTTAATTGGCACATTTGCACATTGGCTAACTGGCACATTGCCTTTTCACATAAACACAGTAATTTCCTTCCTTATACCTACTGCATTATGAAGAAGATCTTAGTCATTTGCCTCTTGTCCTGTCTTGTATTTTCCGTGCATTCCCAGGACCTTAGTTACTACCTGCCCGACAGTGTTACCTACGACCCGGCGGTACCGAAGCCGAAGGATATCATTTTCCACGAAGTGGGAGAATACCATGTCACGCATGACAGGCTGGTGAATTATATGCGTGCGCTTGCACAGGCCCGGCCCGACAGGATCAAGCTCGAGATCATGGGGTTCACGTATGAGAAACGCCCGCAGGTGCTGCTGATCATCACATCGCCGAAGAACCAGCAGCGCCTGGAGGAAATAAGGCAGCAGCATGTGCAGTTGACGGATCCATCGAAGTCGCAGGGACTCGATGTCGATAAGATGCCGATAGTCGTATGGATCGGTCATTCGATCCATGGCAACGAACAGAGTGGAAGCAATGCGGCGTTGCTGAGTGCGTATTACCTGGCGGCGGCACAGGGGAAGAAGATAGATGATATGCTGGAAAATATGGTCATCCTGTTCGATCCTTCTTTCAATCCCGACGGTATGCAACGATTCTCGACATGGGTGAACCAGCATCGAAGCAAGAACCTGGTGAGCGATCCGAATGACAGGGAGTTCAATGAGGTGTGGCCGGGTGGACGCTTCAATCACTATTGGTTCGATCTTAACCGCGACTGGCTGCCGGCGGTGCATGTGGAGAGTCAGAACAGGTTGAAATGGTTCCATCTCTGGAAGCCTAATATTCTCACCGATCACCACGAGCAGGGCAGCAATGCAAGTTTCTTCTTTCAACCCGGCGTGCCCTCGCGCGTGAATCCTTTAACGCCGGCGATGAACCAGGAGCTGACGGGAAAGCTTGCGAAATATCATGCGGCATTCCTGGACAGGATCGGCTCGCTGTATTTTACAAAAGAAAACTACGATGATTTTTATTATGGGAAGGGGTCTACTTACCCGGATATAAATGGAGCGATAGGGATATTGTTCGAACAGGCTTCGTCGCGCGGTCACCTGCAGCAGACCACGAATGGCCTGCTGAGTTTTCCGTTCACGATAAGGAACCAGTTCACGACCACGCTATCTACATTGGAAGGGGCAAATGCATTGCGCAAGGAATTCCTGCAATGGCAACGCGAATTCTATCGAAGTGCAATGACGGAGGCGGCTGCAGCGCCGGTGAAGGGCTATGTGTTCGGCGATGACATGGACCGGGCGAAGACGCAGACTTTCGTCGAGATGTTGTTGCGCCACCAGGTGGAGGTACATGGATTGAAGGGCCGTGTTACTATCGATGGAACGGACTTCAATGCTTCGGGCTCGTTCGTAGTGCCGGCGGCACAGCCGCAATACAGGTTGATCAGGACGATCTTCGAGAAGACGCTTAACTACAAGGACAGTTTATTTTATGATATCACGTCGTGGACGATGCCGCTGGCATTTGGATTGCCTTCGGCGGAACTGACGGCGGCTCAACTGACGAGTAGCATGACGACGGAAAAAATAAGTGTGACTCCAGAGGCTAAGGGCGGCATTATCGATGATGCGAAGAGCGAGTACGCCTATTTATTTGCATGGAATGAATTGTATGCGCCGCGGGCGTTGTACGAGTTGCAGCAGGCGGGTATTTCGGTGAAGGTGGCGACGGCGCGTTTCGAGATGCCCTGGAAAGGCGGCAGCCATAAGTTCGACTACGGGACGATCATGATCCCGGTAAAGGCGCAGACTATGAACAGTGCGAAGCTATATGAGATGATGAAGGATGTTGCGGGAAAGAATACGCTTGAAATATTTGCGGTGCAGGGAGGAGAGGCGCTTAGCGGGGTGGACCTGGGAAGCAGCAAATTTGCGGCGGTGACCCAGCCGAAGCTTGCTATGATAACGGGAACGGGAGTGAATGCTACCGATGCGGGCGAAGTGTGGCACTTGCTGGATCAGCGGATGAATATTCCGGCTACGCATCTAGAGCCATCCGTATTCAACCGGGCGGATCTCGCTAAATACAATACGATGATACTGGTCGGCGGCAACTACGGAGAACTCAATAGTGGGAAGTTGAAGGCATGGGTGCAGAATGGCGGTGTGCTGATATTGACGGAGGAGGCGGTGAGTTGGGGTGCGCAGAATGGCATTACGGGTGTTACGTTCAAGAAATTGAAGGCGCCGGTGGATAGCTCGCAGGCGCTGACATATGTGGACAGGGAGCAGGTGGATGGTGCGCAGCAGGTGAGTGGCGCCATCTTCGGTGCGGACGTGGACCTTACTCATCCATTGGCATATGGATACCGGCAGAGGACGGTGAGCCTGTTCAAGGCGAATAAGGTCTTCATGCAGAAGGGCAAGAATCCGTATGCGACGCCTTTTTATTATGGAGGCAAGCCATTGCAGAGTGGATGGGTGAGTAAGGAGAATGCGGATGCGGTGAAGAATTCGGCGGCTGTGGTGGTGAATACGGTGGGCACGGGAAGAGTGATCAACATTGCGGACAATCCAAACTTCAGGGCGTTTTGGCTGGGAGGAAGTAAGTTGTTTATGAATGCGATCTTCTTTGGAAGGAATATTGATGCGGCGAGTGGGAGGGAGGAATAATTTGAAAATTTGGTAATTTGATAATGATCCTCATTCGAGATGTCTTTCCTTGTCGGAGCACGCCCATTATCAAATTACCAAATTATCAAATTGTCAAATTGACGCAAAGTTCCCCCCTGTTTTAATACATCTTTTTTCTCGTTTTTTCCCCCTTGCTTCCCTTCCAGGCTGTTGCATCTTGCACCTGTAACAGTAACAAAGCGGCAGGGAGGCGAAAAGTTATTCACACGCACGGGCAAGTATTACCCAAATCATATAGTGGAAATTCTGGGTGGGGGAATAATGCTAACTTGCCGCTTAATTTAT